>JAFAGF010000139.1 GCA_023422975.1 Pseudomonadota bacterium | reverse complement strand
TCACCATGGCGATGGAAAAAGTGAGGCGTTGTAGTCGCATAGCGGCATCCTTTCTGAAAACTCGGACAGCCACAGGTGCAGCTGCTGGTTGCCATGATGCGAGATAAAAGCCGTAAAACGCCCCAATATAGTGCAGCTTTACCGTACTTTGCGCAGGCACTCCAAGCGCTTTGCACTCGCTTTACAGATGCAATAACTTGCTGCCTCGCGGGGCTAAATCAGCATGAACCGCGACAACCCCAGCACCGCAAAAAAGGCCAGCCCGGCAATCACCGCCCACTTCAGAATCACAAAACCCCAACGCTTGTAATGGGGCCTGCCCGTGCCCAGATAGAAGACAAAGCACAGTGCCGAGGCGATCAGCAAAATAAAAAGCAGCCAGCGAAAAATCAGCATGGCTGCTTTATACCGTGATTCAGGCGGCCCAAGGCCTGCCAACCATTACCAAGCGAGGGCCGTCTGGGCAAAGCCTGCGGGGGCTTTGCGCTCATTGTCAAAAGTGACGAACTCCCAGTTGGCCTCATCCGCCAACACAGCACGGATCAACTGGTTGTTCATGCCGTGCCCCGAGCGGAAGGCACTGTAGGCACCCAGGATCGGATGGCCAATCACGTACAAGTCACCAATCGCATCCAGAATTTTGTGCTTCACAAACTCATCGTCGTAACGCAGGCCATCGCTGTTGAGCACTTTGTAGTCATCCATGACGATGGCGTTGTCCAAGCCGCCGCCCAGCGCCAGGCCATTGGTGCGCAGCATCTCCACGTCTTTGGTAAAGCCAAAGGTGCGGGCGCGCGCAATGTCACGCATGTAGTTGCCCTCGCCCATGTCGAACTCAAACGACTGGCCAGTGGAATCCACCGCTGGGTGAGAGAAGTCAATATCAAACTTCAGCTTGAAGCCGTGGTAGGGATCAAAACGCGCCCATTTGAGGTTTTTACCCTCGCCTTCGCGCACTTCCACAGGCTGCTTGATGCGGATGAATTTTTTCGCTGCGTTTTGCAACTCAATGCCTGCACTTTGCAGCAAGAAAACGAACGACGAGGAGGAACCATCCAAAATGGGTACTTCCTCGGCGGTGATATCTACATAGAGGTTATCAATCCCCAGCCCGTACAGTGCCGACATCAGATGCTCAATGGTATGCACCTTGGCATTGCCCACACCAATGGTGGAGGCCATGCGCGTATCCACAATCGCTTCGGCATTGATGGGCATATCCACAGGCTCAGGCAAGTCCACGCGACGAAACACGATGCCGGTGTCAGGCTGTGCAGGGCGCAGCGTCATCTCGACGCGCTGACCGCTGTGCAGGCCCATGCCCACGGCACGGGTGATAGTCTTGATGGTACGTTGCTGAAGCATGGTGCAATTTTACTGGCGAGGGGCTCGATGTTGCCCTTTTAAGGTCATGGAAATATCTATAACGCTGATTGGTATGGACCGTTGACCATGACACCCAGCGGAACGCTGGCACATAAAAAAACCGAGCCACCAGGCCCGGTTTTTTGGGACAGTGTGCGAGCCGCGTTTAGTCGGCTTGCTTACGCAGGAATGCGGGGATTTCCAGGTCATCCATGCCACCCGAAGACAGCGCATCTACACGCGCAGCCGCCTGGGTACGGTTGGTACGCCACACGCTGGGCACGCTCACGTCGCCATAGCCCCCCCCCATGCCACCGCTGGCAGCACCCATGGTGGGCGCAGCACCTGCGGCACCCATGGTCACACCACCCATCGCTGTGGTGGGTGTGCCTGCATAGGCGAAGTCACCGTCAGTACCAGTGCGCAGGCCGCCTTGCACCACCGACATGGCTTGGCGACGCGCCACCGGACGCGACAGGCCCGTTGCCACCACCGTCACGCGGATATCGTCACCCAGCGAATCATCGTACGCAGCGCCGTAAATGACGTGTGCTTCCGGCGAAGCGTAGGCATTGATGGTGGACATGGCCAAACGCGATTCGGCCAGCTTCAAGCTGCCCTTAGCAGCCGTCACCAGCACCAACACGCCCTTGGCGCCCGACAGGTCAATACCTTCCAGCAATGGGCAGGCTACGGCCTGCTCAGCCGCGATACGGGCACGGTCAGGGCCCGAAGCGCGGGCAGTACCCATCATGGCCTTGCCGGGCTCACCCATCACGGTGCGAACGTCTTCAAAGTCGACGTTCACGTGGCCGTATTCGTTGATGATTTCTGCAATACCGCCCACGGCGTTCTTGAGCACATCGTTGGCTTGCGCAAAAGCTTCTTCCTGGGTGATGTCATCGCCCAATACTTCCAGCAGCTTTTCGTTGAGCACCACGATCAGCGAATCCACATTCGCCTCCAGCTCCGCCAAACCACCGTCGGCGTTGGTCATGCGGCGGCCACCTTCCCAGTCGAAAGGTTTGGTCACCACGCCGACCGTCAAAATACCCATGTCCTTGGCTACGCGTGCAATCACAGGCGCAGCGCCTGTGCCTGTGCCACCACCCATGCCTGCGGTGATGAACAACATGTGCGCGCCTTCAATGGCCGCACGGATATCGTCCACCGCAGCTTCTGCGGCTTCGCGACCCTTGTCCGGCTTGCTACCAGCACCCAAACCACTCGCGCCCAGTTGGATCGTACGGTGCGCATTGCTGCGGATCAGCGCCTGCGCATCGGTGTTAGCGCTGACAAACTCAACGCCTTGGACGTTGCAAGCAATCATGTGTTCGACGGCGTTGCTGCCGCCGCCGCCGACACCGATCACCTTGATCTGTGTGCCCTGATTGAATGTTTCGGCTTCGATCATTTCGATGGTCATGTTGGTGCTCCTGGAAATTTTTTAACTGGGTTCGCTATAGCTGTATGGGGGGCTTCTCTTCGGCGTCGGTATCGAAAATCGGTGGGAGGACCCGTGATGCGCATGCGTCGAGAGCACATAGTTAGAAGTTTCCCACAATGAAGTCTTTAAATCGACCAAAAGCAGTCTTCATAGACCCACTCTTTTGTGCCACCTTGAAACCGCGCAATCTTCCTTGTCGCGCTTCTTCTAACAAGCCCATCACTGTGGCAGAGCGAGGCTGCGCCACCATATCGGCCAATGCACTGGAATATTTGGGCACGCCACGGCGCACCGGTTTGAGGAAAATGTCTTCCCCCAACTCGACCATGCCAGGCATCACAGCGCTGCCACCTGTGAGCACGATGCCCGAAGAGAGCACCTCTTCGTAGCCCGACTCACGGATGACTTGCTGCACCAAAGAGAAAATTTCTTCCACGCGTGGCTCAATCACCCCGGCCAGCGCTTGTTTGCTGATCATGCGGGGGCCACGATCCCCCAGGCCCGGCACTTCCACCTGGCTGTCGGGATCGGCCAGCATCTGCTTGGCATAGCCGCTCTCAACCTTGATGTCTTCAGCATCTTTGGTAGGTGTGCGCAGCGCCATGGCGATATCGCTGGTGATCAAGTCACCCGCAATTGGAATCACCGCGGTATGGCGAATCGCCCCACCGGTAAAGATGGCAACGTCTGTCGTGCCCGCACCAATATCCACCAGCGCCACACCCAGATCGCGCTCATCATCGGTCAGCACAGCCTGGCTGGCTGCCAGTGGATTCAGCAACAGCTGCTCCACCTCCAAGCCACAACGGCGCACACATTTGATGATGTTCTCCGCAGCGCTTTGCGCACCCGTCACGATGTGCACCTTGGCTTCCAAGCGAATCCCGCTCATGCCCACAGGCTCACGCACATCTTGGCCATCAATCACAAACTCTTGTGGCTCAACCAGCAACAAGCGCTGGTCCGACGAAATGCTCACGGCCTTGGCGGTTTCAATCACGCGTGCAACGTCGGTCGGAGTGACTTCCTTGTCCTTGATCGCCACCATGCCGCTTTGGTTCAAGCCACGAATGTGGCTACCGGTAATGCCGGTATAGACGCGTTGGATCTTGCAATCTGCCATCAGCTCGGCTTCTTTCAGCGCTTGCTGAATGCTTTGCACGGTGGCTTCAATGTTCACCACCACGCCGCGCTTCAAACCATTGCTCGGCGCCACACCAAGACCTGCCAGCTTGAGCTCGCCGCTGGGCATGACTTCGGCGACCACGGCCATGACCTTGGCTGTGCCAATGTCCAAACCGACGACGACGTCTTTGTACTCTCTTGCCATATCAGTGTCTGCCCTCAGTAGGTCGTGTTTTTTTACTATCCTGTTGCTGCGCTGCAGCCTGGCGACGCGCCATCTCCAGCGCTTTCTCGCGTGACACCGTCGTCACGCCACGCAGTCGCAAGGCATAGCCATCGGGGTAACGCAAATCCGCATACTCCAAAGCCTCTGCGGTTCGTTGGTACTGATGGGTAATTTGCGGCAAGGTCCGCACAAAACGCTGAATGCGCTGCAGCACATCTTGCTCTTTGCCACCACCTAGTTCAATGTGCGCGCCATTGTCCAGTTGCACCAGCCAACTGCCGCCATCACGCAGCGTCAGCGCATCAATCGGTGGTGCACCCATGTCTTTGAACGCGGGTTCCAATGCATAGAACATCCGCAGCACATCGGCAGCCGAGTCCTGAGGACCAGAAAGGCGAGGTAAGCCGTCTCGCTCTACCTCGCCAACATTGGCCTCGAAAACTTCGCCCATGGTGTTGACCATGGCCGTGCCCGTATCAGGCCCCCAATAGGCCTGCGCCTCATGCTCAAGCAAGATCACGCGCAGGCTGTTGGGGTACTCCCGCCGCACCTCGGCTTGCCGCACCCACGGCACTTGTTCAAAGGCCTCGCGTGCATCTTTGAGATTGATGGTGAAAAAATTACCTGTCAGATGCGGCGCCACATTGGCCCGCAGCGTCACCGCGTTGTTGTGTACCAACTCGCCCTCTACGACGATGCGTGCAATCGAAAAAGCCGGGTGGCGCAGTGCCCACCAACTCACCACCGCCAGCAACAAGACGGCCACACCCGCGAACATGGCCGTAGCGGTCACGTTCATGAGTTTGACGTCAAAGGGTGCTGACATGGAGTAGCTCATCAGATTGCGCGCTCCTCATGCAAATCACTGTCCAGCGATGCTTGCGCCACCAGCTTCAGACACAACTGCTCATAGCTCATGCCTTGCGCGCGCGCAGCCATGGGCACCAGCGAGTGACTGGTCATGCCTGGAGAGGTATTGATTTCCAGCAAAAATGGCTGGCGATCGCTTTGGCGAATCATCACGTCTGCACGCCCCCAACCACGGCAGCCCAGCGTGCGGAAGGCTTTTTCCACAATCTGTTGGATGCGCAGCTCTTCCGCAGCAGGCAAGCCGCTGGGACAGTGGTACTGCGTGACATCGGTGAAATATTTGTTCTGGTAGTCGTAATTACCGTCGGGCGCCTCGATGCGAATCACCGGCAAGGCCTGCGCCGCACGGCCTTCGCCCAGTACCGCGCACGTGGTTTCCTCCCCCGCAATGAACTGCTCACACAGCACTTCATCATCGTACTTGGCAGCCAAAGCGTAGGCCTGCGCGCACTGGCTGGCATCGGTCACCTTGGTCAAGCCCATGCTGGAGCCATCACGTGCGGGCTTCACAATCATCGGCGCGCCCAGCGCAGCAAGCGCTTCACGGGTTTCATCCGCACTGGCTACCATGCGCCAGTCGGGCGTGGGCAAGCCTTCAAAACGCCAGATGCGCTTGGTCATGACCTTATCCATCGCCATGCTTGAAGCCATCACGCCAGAGCCGGTATAAGGAATTCCCAACAACTCCAAAGCACCTTGCACCGTACCGTCTTCACCAAAGCGGCCATGCAAAGCGATAAAGCAGCGATCAAAACCCTGTACTTTCAAGGCTCCCAGCTCTTGCTCTGCAGGGTCAAAGGCATGGGCGTCCACTCCTTGCGAGCGCAGCGCTTGCAGCACACCTTGCCCGGACATAAGGGAGACCTCGCGCTCGGACGAACGACCGCCCATAAGCACCGCCACCTTACCCAAGGCGTGCACGTCGATATTTTTCATGATATTGCTCATAGCGCAGACCCCTTGTGCGCTTGTAGCTCTTTTTTCTCTAGCATTTCAACCAATTGCGCAGGCACCGCACCAATCGATCCGGCCCCCATACACAGCACCACATCACCCGACCGCGCATTGTCCGCGATGACTTGGGGTAAATCGCTAATTTTCTCAATAAAAATGGGTTCTACACGGCCTGCAACACGCACAGCACGTGCCAAAGCGCGCCCATCAGCGGCTACGACTGGCGCTTCACCAGCGGCATAGACCTCATTGAGCAGCACGACATCAGCCTCCCCCACTACTTTGACGAAGTCTTCAAAGCAGTCCCGCGTACGGGTATAGCGATGGGGTTGGAAGGCCAGCACCAAGCGGCGTCCGGGGAATGCACCGCGTGCAGCCGCCAATGTGGCAGCCATTTCCACGGGGTGGTGTCCGTAGTCATCAATCACGGTGAAGGTACCGCCTTGCGGGCAAGGCAAATCGCCATAGCTTTGGAAGCGACGCCCCACACCCTTGAAGCTCTCCAAGGCGCGCAGCAATGCAGCATCAGAAATTTCCAACTCCATTGCGATCGCGACGGCAGCCAAAGCATTGAGCACGTTGTGCTCACCAGCCAAGCTCAAACGCACATCCAGCTCGGGATAGGTTTGGCCGTTTTGACGCAGCACCTTAAAGCACATCTGGCCGTTTTCAGCACGTACATCCACAGCACGCACTTGCACATCCTCGGCAAAACCGTAGGTGGTCACCGGCCGCGCCAGCGCGGGCAAGATGTCACGTACGGCAGGACTTTCCGCGCAGACGATGGCACGGCCATAAAAAGGCATGCGGTGCAGAAAATCGACAAAGGCCTGCTTGAGTTTGCCAAAGTCGTGCCCGTAGGTTTCCATGTGGTCCGCATCAATATTGGTGACCACGGCCATCACGGGCAACAAGTTCAAAAACGAGGCATCGGACTCATCGGCTTCGACCACGATGTAGTCACCATGACCCAGCTTGGCATTCGCGCCTGCGCTGTTGAGCTTGCCGCCAATCACAAATGTGGGGTCCAAGCCAGCCTCAGCCAATACGCTGGTGACCAAACTGGTGGTGGTGGTTTTGCCGTGGGCACCAGCAATCGCAATGCCTTGCTTGAAGCGCATCAGCTCTGCCAGCATCAGCGCACGCGGCACCACAGGAATTTTGCGCGCGCGAGCTTGCAGCACTTCAGGGTTATCTGCCTGCACTGCCGTGGACGTGACCACCACATCGGCGGCTTGTACGTGGGCAGCGTCGTGCCCCACAAACGTCTGAATGCCAAGGGTCTGCAAGCGCTGCAAGGTCGCGCTTTGTGCCAAGTCAGAGCCGGAGACGGTATAGCCGAGGTTGTGTAAAACCTCAGCTATACCACTCATTCCAGAGCCACCAAGGCCCACAAAATGGATGTTTTGAATCGCGTGTTTCATGCGGCGAGCTCCTCGCACGCAGCAACCACCTCGCGGGTTGCGTAAATCTTCTGCATCGTTTTCGCTTTAAGAGCAACGTTCAAGAGCGTTGAACGCTGCATATTCTGTAGCATTTCTGCCAGTTTTTGTGCATTCAATGCATGTTGTTGCAATAACCACCCACCACCAGCTTCCACAATGAAGTTGGCATTGGCGGTCTGGTGGTCATCCACCGCATGCGGAAAAGGCACATAAATGGCTGCAGCACCTACCGCGGCAATCTCTGTGACCGTGCTGGCACCCGCGCGGCAAATCACCACATCCGCCTCGGCAAATGCCTGCGCTGTATCGTCAATGAAAGGCGTCAGCTCGGCCTGCACACCAGCGGCGGCATAGTT
>JAFAGF010000134.1 GCA_023422975.1 Pseudomonadota bacterium | reverse complement strand
CAGCGCTTGCAAGCGCGTGAAGTGGCTGACTTGCAGTACTACAACCCTGCTGTACATGGGGCACTTTTTGCGCTGCCGACTTACTACGCCCAGTTGGTGGGCGCTGCATAAGCAGGAAGGTTTTTTGGCACGGTGAACGCCCCCTGCATGCGAAGGGCATCACCCTGTCAGAAGCTCTCCCAGCTGTCGGTGTTGTGGGCGAGTTCCTTGTTGGCAGTCGCCGCAATTGCTGGGCGCTGAGGGATCGTTGAGGTGGGCGTCACCCGCATGGGAGCTGGGGCCGTGGTTGCGGGCAGTGCAAAGGCAGGCGCCGTGTAGTGCGCCAGCCGGAACACGGAGACGGCCTGCACCAACTGCTCCGCCTGGGTCTGCAAGCTGGATGCAGCCGCGGCACTCTGCTCTACCAAGGCTGCGTTTTGCTGGGTGTTTTGGTCCATTTGCGTCATGGCTTCACCCATTTGATTGACGCCTGCACTTTGCTCTGCACTCGCTGCGCTGATCTCTCCGACGATATCGTTGACGTGGCGAATCGATGTCACGACTTCTGCCATGGTGGCGCCTGCGCGGTCCACCAAGGTGGAACCTTGTGCGACGCGGTCGACACTGGTGGAGATCAGCGTTTTGATTTCCTTGGCAGCCTCGGCGCTGCGCTGTGCCAAGCTGCGCACTTCGCTGGCGACCACTGCAAACCCGCGACCTTGTTCGCCGGCACGGGCGGCTTCTACGGCGGCGTTGAGCGCCAGGATGTTGGTTTGAAAGGCAATGCCATCAATTACGCCGATGATGTCCGAAATACGTTGGCTGGCTTCATTGATGCCGCGCATGGTGCTGACCACCTCTTGCACCACTTGGCCGCCTTGCTGGGCCACTTGGCTGGCATTCACCGCCAGTTGGTTGGCTTGGCGGGCGCTGTCTGCGTTTTGGCGCACCGAACTGCCAAATTGTTCCATGGACGCTGCTGTCTGTTCCAGCGCACTGGCCTGCTCTTCGGTGCGCACTGACAAGTCGTGGTTGCCTTGCGCAATTTCTTGGCTGGCCATGGCCACACGCTCAGCACCGCTGCGCACGCCTTGAACGATGTCTGCCACGTTGGTGCGCATGTCTTCTAGCCCATGCAGCACGCTGTGCGTGTTGCTGGAAGTTACCAGCGAGGTGCTTAAGTCACCCTGTGCCATTTTTTGGGTAATAGCCAGCAGTGCCGAAGGTTCTGCGCCCAGCTGCTGCAAGATGCTGCGCGAAATCACAAACCCGGCCCCCAAGAGCAAGAGGGTGACCAGGACTGTACCGCCCATCACCCATTGCAAACGGCTGGCAAAAGCGGCATGTACCGTATCGATATAAACCCCAGAGCCAATCACCCAGCCCCACGGTTGAAAGCCCATCACATAAGAGACTTTTTCGACGGGGTCATCACTGCCGGGCATGGGCCAGAGGTAGCGGTGGTAGCCCGCACCGTCCTTTTTGACGATGTTCACAAAGTCAACAAACAGCTGGCGACCGGAAGGGTCACGGTTGTTGGTGACGTCTTGCCCGTCCAGCTGCGGGCGGGCTGCATGCATCACCATGCGGGGGTGCATGTCGTTGATCCAGAAATATTCGCTGCCGCTGTAGCGCAACTTGGAGATGGCTTGCAGCGCGCTGCGCTGCGCCTGCTCTTGGCTGATCTCGCCTTTGATCGCTTGCTCGTGGTAGAGGGCCAAGATGCCATGCGCCACTTCAACGGTCTGTCGTACCGCGCTTTGGCGCTCCTGGGTCAGCATGTTGCGCTCCGAGTAGCTCAGCCCCAGCGCTATGCTCAAGATGAGCAAGACAGCCAAGGTAACCAGCCCTCCCAGCCGGCGGGATACGGTGATGTGATGAAGCAGCGACATGAAATCTCCGAACAGTATTTATGCAGGCTGCTTGGCATAGTGGGCAGCTGTTATTTGAAGTGAGGGTGCACTATGTCTCTTTTCTGCGCACAGAGGTTTGCGCAGGCGCAAAACGCAGCTAGACCGTGTCTAAAAGTCAACAGCCCCTTTCCGGGGCTGTTGTGTGGTGCACAAGTTTTGTGTTTTGTTTCAGTTGCGGCCTTCGCCCAGCAAGGCTTGCTTGAGCTTGGTGTCCGCAGGCTTGGGGCCCAGCCAGATGCCCAGCATGGCTTGGTAGAACTCGGGCTCCGTAAACTCGGCGGGTTCGGGTGTGCCATTGACGCTCAAGAGCATGCCTTTGCCAGGCCGCCAGTCCAGCGTAAATTTGTCGCCGGTTTTGAGCTCCTTGTGGCGGCTGAAAACCTCGCTCATGCGCATCACCCCAGGGATCAGCTTGGAAAATTGCTGCTTGTCCATGTTGTCTTCCATGCCGTGAGCAAACAGCTTGCCCAGCTCGCTGGCGTTGATGTTGCGCAGCATGCTGACGCTGACCCGTTTGGGGCCGGAAAGTTTGGTGATTTCTTCCAGCGTGGAGACCGGTTTTTCCAGATAAAGCGCAGCGGAATACACCTTGAAAATGGCTTTGCTGCGAATGCCAGCGCCATTGCGTTGCAGGGTGTGCCCCTGAATTTCTACGGTCTTTGGGTGTACGGACAGTTCGGCGGGTTCTGTACTTTGGGCCCAGCCCACGTTGCTGAAGGCACACAGGGCTGTGAACGCGCTTGCAATTCCTAAGCGAAACCAGCGCAATGCGGGGGCTGTGGAGGCAGTCTGCATGGAGTGTTTTCTAAGAGCGTTGTAAATGCGCACGTGCGTGCTTTTTCCTAAAGCCATTCTGGTGCTTATGCGCAAAGAGTTCAACCGCTGGCATTTGCTTTCGCGGGAAAACCACTTGAGGACTTACACCGAGCGACGAAGGGCTCCATCGCCAGCCTTTGTGGCGGCTCGCTGGGTTTTCCCAAAAGCATGCGCTACACTTGGCAGCTATGTTCATTCACTACGTGTTCATCACAGGTTGCGCGGACCGGGGAGCCTGGCCCTGGCGTAAGCCTGCATCAATGACCGTTTGATGGCGCCCGCCAGCACGGGTGCACCCATGTCCGCCAC
>JAFAGF010000049.1 GCA_023422975.1 Pseudomonadota bacterium | reverse complement strand
GGCACCACCAAGCCACGGGGCGAGCCCACAGCGATACCGATGTCGAAGTAACCGTGGTAGACGATGTCGTTGCCGTCCACCGAGGCATTCAGCACGGGGTACTTCTTCAGGGCGTGCACAGCAGCCTTCACGAAGAAGGACATGAAGCCCAGCTTCACGCCGTGTTCCTTGGTGAAGTCGTCCTGGAACTTCTTGCGCAGCGCCATCACGGGAGCCATGTTCACTTCGTTGAACGTGGTCAGGATCGCGTTGGTGGATTGCGATTGCAGCAAACGCTCGGCCACACGAGCACGCAGACGTGTCATGGGCACGCGCTGTTCGGGGCGACCCGACAGGTCTTCCTTGGCCGCAGGAGCAGCCACTTGAGGCAGTGCAGCCTTGGGTGCGCCTGTGGGAATCGAAGCGCCAGCCTTGATAGCAGACAGTGCATCACCCTTAGTCACGCGGCCATCCTTACCAGTGCCAGCCACATTGGCAGCAGACAGGTTGTTCTCAGCCAAGATCTTGGCCGCAGCAGGCATGGCCACGTCGCCCTTGTTGGCTGCAGCGGGGGCTGCAGCAGGAGCGGCTGCGGGTGCAGCGGCGGCAGGGGCAGGGGCAGCAGCACCAGCCACAGCGTCGGTATCGATCTTGGCGATCAATTGTTCGGTGGTCACGGTCGCACCGTCACCTTGCACGATTTCGGCCAGGACGCCAGCGGCGGGCGCGGGCACTTCCAGCACGACCTTGTCGGTTTCGATTTCGATCAGGATTTCATCGACGGCCACGGCTTCGCCGGCCTTCTTCTTCCAAGTCATCATGGTCGCTTCTGCGATGGACTCGGACAACTGGGGAACTTTAACTTCTACGATTGCCATTTTGAATTCTTTCCAAAAAGTGTGGGGGCCCCTGCCGCAGCAGGGGGTCTACCTTTTTATTACTTGGTCAGCACAAAGCCTTTGAGCTTGGAGAACGCGGCTTCCACCAGGTTCTTTTGCTGCTCAGCGTGCAGATGGGCATAACCCACTGCTGGCGATGCAGAGGCTGCACGACCGGCGTAACCGAGCTTTTGGCCTTCTTGCATGTTTTCGTAGATGTTGTGCTGAATGAAGAACCACGCACCTTGGTTTTGTGGTTCGTCCTGGCACCACACCAGTTCCTTGGCGTTGGCGTACTTCTTGACTTCGGCTTCGAAAGCCTTGTGTGGGAAGGGATACAGCTGTTCGACACGGATGATGGCCACGTCGTCCGCTTCCTTCTCGGCACGCTTCTTCACCAGATCGTAGTAAACCTTACCCGAGCAAGCAATGATGCGCTTGACCTTGTCGGCCTTGGCCACGATGGCTTCGTCGCGCTCGGCAATCACGGTCTGGAATGCACCCTTGGTGAATTCGGTCAGTGGCGAAGTCGCATCCTTGTTACGCAGCAGCGACTTGGGCGTCATGATGACCAGTGGCTTGCGCAGGTTGCGCACCATCTGGCGACGCAGCACGTGGAAGATCTGGCTGGCGGTCGTGGGCTGCACGATCTGCATGTTGGTATCAGCAGCCAACTGCAAGAAGCGCTCCAAACGTGCCGAGCTGTGCTCAGGACCTTGGCCTTCGTAGCCGTGCGGCAGCATCAGTGTCAGGCCGTTGATACGACCCCACTTCACTTCACCCGAGGCAATGAACTGGTCAATCACCACTTGCGCGCCGTTGGCAAAGTCACCGAACTGGGCTTCCCAGATCACCAAAGTGTTGGGGTCGTTCGATGCATAGCCGTATTCAAAGCCCAGCACTGCCTCTTCGGACAGGATGGAGTCGATCACGGTGAAAGGCGCTTGGTTGTCCGCAACGTTTTGCAGAGGCAGGTAGGTGCCTTCGCTCCACTTTTCACGCTTTTGGTCGTGAATCACGGCATGACGGTGGGTGAACGTACCGCGACCGCAGTCTTCACCCGACAAACGCACGGGGTAACCCGAAGCCACCAACGATGCGAAGGCCATGTGCTCGCCCATGCCCCAGTCGACGTTGATTTCGCCGCGGCCCATGGCTGCACGGTCATCCACCACCTTCTTCACCAGCGAGTGCGGGTTAACGGACTCAGGCAGTGTGGTGATCTTCTCTGCCAAACGCTTCCACTCGGCCAGAGGGATGGCTGTATCACCAGCGTCTGTCCACTTCTTGCCCAAGAAGGGGCTCCAATCGACAGCGTACTGGCTCTTGAAGTTGGTCAGCACCACGTCTTGGGTGTGACGGCCTTCATCCATCGCAGCGCGGTAGGCCTTGGCCATATCGTCGCCCAATGTGTCGCCCAAGCCTTGGGCTGCCAGCTTGTCTGCGTACAGCTTGCGTGTGCCGGGGTGGGCAGCAATCTTCTTGTACATCAGCGGCTGTGTCAGCGCGGGGGTGTCTTGCTCGTTGTGGCCCAGCTTGCGGAAGCAGACAATGTCCACCACCACGTCTTGCTGGAATTCCATGCGGTAGTCCAGCGCCAACTGCATGCACAGCGCCACGGCTTCTGGATCGTCACCGTTGACGTGCAACACTGGGGATTCCACCATCTTCACGATGTCCGTGCAGTAAGTGGTCGATCCCTTGTCGCGGGGATCAGATGTGGTGAAACCGATCTGGTTGTTGATGATGATGTGCACGGTGCCACCTGTGGTGTAGCCACGGGTTTGCATCAGTGCCAGTGTTTCTTGGTTCACGCCTTGGCCTGCGAAGGCAGCATCACCGTGCACCAGCACGGGCAGCACTTGTTTACCTTGGGGGTCATTGCGACGATCCATGCGCGAGCGCACCGAACCTTCGACCACAGGGTTCACAATTTCCAGGTGTGATGGATTGAATGCCAGCGACAGGTGCACAGGGCCGCCTACGGTGGACACGTCCGAACTGAAGCCTTGGTGGTACTTCACGTCACCAGCGGGCAAATCTTCAGGCGCTGTGTGATCAAACTCGGCGAACAAGTCCTTGGGCATCTTGCCCAAAGTGTTCACCAATACGTTCAGGCGACCACGGTGGGCCATGCCGATCACGACTTCTTGCACGCCCTTTTGACCACCCGCGTTGATCAGCTCGTCCATCGCCACGATGAAAGACTCACCGCCTTCCAGCGAGAATCGTTTTTGACCCACGTACTTGGTGTGCAGATAACGCTCCAAGCCTTCAGCGGCCGTCAAGCGATCCAGAATGCGCTTCTTTTGGTCTGCATTGAATGCGGGCTTAGAGCGCATCGACTCCAAGCGCTGCTGCCACCAGCGCTTTTGCGCCTGGTCCGTGGTGTACATGTACTCGACACCGATGGTGCCGCAGTAAGTTTCGCGCAGCGCATTCATCAATTCGCGCAAGGACATGATTTCCTTGCCGAAGAATGTATTGCCCACGTTGAACACGGTTTCCTGGTCGGCATCGGTGAAACCGTAGAACGCAGGGTCGAGTTCAGGAATTGCGGGGCGCTCGGTGCGCTTCAGAGGGTCCAGATCGGCCCAGCTTTGGCCCACATTGCGATAAGCCGCAATCAGCTGCTGCACGGCTACGCGCTTGCGACCCAATTCGGAGTCTGCGCCAGAGCCTTGCACCACGCGTGTGCCGCCTTGCTTTGCACGCTCTGCAAAAGCGTTGATCACAGGCTGGTGGGGAACGTCTTTCGCATCAGATCCGTCCACTGCAGGCACGTGCTGCAGGGCGTCAAAGTATTCGCGCCAAGAATCGGGAACACTGCCGGGGTTGGCCAAGTAGTTCTCATACATCTCTTCTACGTAAGGGGCGTTGCCGCCGAAGAGATACGTGTTGCCTTGGTAGGCTGTATAGACAGTGGGCTGATCGCTCATATTCCGCTGACCTCTGCTTTCCCTGAGAAAGCTTTAGCTGGTTGGTAAACCTCCCGCGACACGGCTGTACCGATTGGCGGATGCGACTGTGGCTAAGGAAGGGCCTGTTGTTGCTAGTGGCATTGTAGCCATTGAAAACACTGATCCGAAGCAAAGGTCTTATGTAAGACTCTGAAAATTAATCATGCGCTGCAACAAAATCAGCCTCCTGACTACGGCTTAAAACTTTAAAGATATGTAAAACCGCTCACTACAATTTTTCAGAAATATGTATTAAGTCGCGTACAGTCGCTGTTATTCAACTTCGCCAGCACATCCACGCTGCCCTCCATGCCCTCAGAACACTCACTCAATAAATCATTTTTGCTGCTACTGATTGCTGTCAGCATCGGTTTTGGCTGGATTTTGTGGCCTTTCATTGGTGCAGTATTTTGGGGGGTTGCCTTGGCCATTCTCTTCCACCCACTCTACAAACGCTTATTGCGACGACTGCCTCGCAACCCCAATCTGGCTGCGCTGATCACCTTGGTGCTCTGCCTGCTCGGCGTTATCTTGCCCTTGGTGCTGATTGGCTCTTCGGTTGTGAGTGAAAC
>JAFAGF010000045.1 GCA_023422975.1 Pseudomonadota bacterium | reverse complement strand
GCCGCCAGATGTTCGGCACGCAGGCGAGCCATCAAGTCTTCGGCCATCTCATGCAGCACGTGCATTTCATCGTCGGCCATCGACCGGGGGCCATCGTGCATGATGCACAGCGTGCCTAAGACGTAGCCCTTCTTGGTCACCAGCGGCACCCCGGCGTAGAACTTGACCGCCGCATCTGCCAAGGCGGGGTTGTCCGAAAAACGGGGATCGCGTGCCACGTCCTCCACCACCAAGTCCGTGCCATCGCGCACCACATACGAGCAAATCGAGATATCGCGCGGCAGGCCGGGCTGCGCATCCGGCGCACTGGCACGCACCAGCAAGCTGCCGGGGGTATGCACCCAGTCATGCCCCACCAAAGACACCTGCGCATACTTCACATTGAAAGCGTTCGCCGCTTTCAGTGCCGCCTCTTTGTACATGGGCGTGTGCACAGGCAAAAGTGCGCCGCTGTGCTCCAGAAACTGCACGCGCGCAGCGTCATCCTCGGGCAAGGCAGCGGCCACATAACCGTGCTTGGCCTGGTCGGGCGCCATCAGCTGCGCCATGCGCAGCAAAAGCTCTGGCACGCTGGTGGCCACAGCATCCGCCCCCAGCCGGGCCAGTGCCCCCTCTTCCAGTACTGCTGCGCCACCATTCCATAGTGCCAGCACCACCTGCAGTTGCGGATAACGGCGCCGCACCCGGCGCAGAATTTGCCGCACCAAGGCTTGCGGCTGTGCATGAAATGTCGAGAGCACCAGCCACTGCACCTGCCCCCAGTCCGCCATTTCCTCCGGCCCCACGGCTGCCGTCAACGCATGGCTGGCACTGCGGGCAGGCACGCCCTGCAGTTGCAGGCTGTGCGCCACCATGTCGGCGGCCAGCGCATCCATCTCCCAGCGTGCGCCCACACACAGTACGCGGGGTGCATGGTCAGCGGCGATGGCCGTGGACGGCTGCGCTGCAGGAAATTCTTCCGCCAGCTCTTCCAGCACCGCCTCCAAGCCGTTGGACAGGCGCCGCCGGTGCTCTGCCGTGGCATTTTCGGTATGGTGCTTATAGGCCAGCTGCAAACTGGGTACGCCCACTTCGGCATAGAAACCAGCCACGGCCTCCGCGTGATCGCGTGCACTGGGCTTGGCGGGCAACCGCTGGGCAATATCGGCATGCGCCAGATCAATGGCACCGTTCACATCGTCGGCCAGCAAGCGCTGGTACAGCCGCTGTGGCGGATTGAGTACCGGCTCGCTGCCCAGCAGCACCTCCATGAACTGCAGCCCCGGCAGATAGCGCCCCAGCACCAGGCAGCACACGGTCAATGGGGTGGACAAAATCAAGCCGATCGGCCCCCACAAAGCCGTCCAGAACGTGGCCGCCATGATGATGGCCAGCGTCGACAAACCGGTGCTGGAGCCATACAGCCACGGCTCGATGACGTTGTTGCTGATCAACTCCAGCAGCAAGATCAAGCCCAGCGTCCACAGCAGCATGTCCCAGCCCGGAGCCACTGCAAATGCCAAGGCCAGCGGAAACACGGCAGAAATCATCGGCCCCACATAGGGCACAAAGCGCATGATCGTTGCCAGAACACCCCACAGAAAAGCCCCGGGCACCCCGATCAACCACAGCCCTGCCGCCATCGGAATGCCATAAGTGACATTCACAACAAACTGCATGCGCAGGTATTTACCAATGCGGTCTGAAGCCTCATCCAGCGCATCGGTGGCCACATGCAAATTGCCGCCCATCAAGCGCAGCAGGCGATCGCGCAAGCCATCGCGGTCCAGCAAAATCAAAATCACGAACAGCAGCACAATGCCAATCATGGCCACAGGCTCACTGACCTTGTCCAGCCACTGCACCACCCGCTCCAGCGGCTTGGGCTCATCGCGCACCACTTCCACTTGCTGCACGCGGGGTTGACGTTTTTCTGCCGCCGCGGCCTTGGCAATTTCAGACTCTACCGTGCTATAGGTTTTGATAGCACCATCCCACACACTCGGCCCGCTGCTCAGCGCCCGCAGGTTCCGCAGCTTTTGCTTGATGGTGTTCTGGTACGTGGGCAAATCTGCGCTCAGGCTCTGCACCTGCTTGCCCAGGTAAAAGCCCATGCCCGTCAACGCGCCCAAGGCCAGCACCACCACCAGCAAGGTCGCCACCATGCGCGACAGCCCCCAGCGCTTCAAGCGGGTCACCGCAGGATCGAGCAAAAAACCCAGCAGCACGGCCAGGGCCAGTGGAATCAGAATGTCTCGGCCAAAGTACAGCGCCGCGATGATGACACTGGCAATCAGCAGACCGATGAGCCAGCGCAATCCCGGCAACACGGCAGCGAGCGCCTGCAAGCTGGCATCCCCCTCGCGCGGCAGGCGCGTGGACGATCGGCGCTCCAGCACCGGAGCCGGGGGCACTGGCGCAGCAACGCTTTCAGTGCTGGTAGTGGCCTTTGCAGCAGCGTGGGACGAAGAAGACAATGGCAGGCGGTCAGTCATGGCGGTGCACAAAATCGGGGTGCCAAGCATCGCACCGCTGCCACCGCTGCAGCTGTCATCTTTTTACGCCAAGCCGCGCCTGCCAATGTAGTCTTTTTGTGCTCTAGCGCTTATGCAGCAAGCGCTTTGCGCTATCAATACATGGATTGGCGCCAGTCAATGGCTTCTTGTTGCAAGACCGCGTCCACATCCACGCCCAGTGCCAATGCCACCTCCACCGGGAAGGCATCGGCCATGGTGCGCTCGCTCCAGCCCACATGCTTGGCGCGGCTGCACCACACCGCCAGGTGCAGCAGGCCGGCCATGGGGTCAAAATTCTCGGCGGTCATCGGAGCTTCCAGCGCCTGAACCGACACCACCACATCGCAAGGCAAGTTCCAGCGGCGCAACAATGCCGCGGTCGTGCTGTTGGCGCTATAACCCCAGTGCTTGGCTTCCAGGCGCGGGCGACGCGGATCCCAGATGCTGACTTCCCGGTTCAGCGCAGCCACCATGTCTGGCTGCGTCTGGTGCAAGATGATCTGCCCCAGCGCATGCAACAGCGCGGCCATATAGGCTGCACTGCCATCCAGCCCCGTCAAACCTGCCAAGTTGCGGGCCAATTTGGCCGTCTCTTGGCTGATGCGCGCAAACTGGGCCATATCGAGGCCCATGGTTTGCCGCACCGTAAGCCCCGCTTGCGCTTTTTTGAGCAGCCCTTTGAGCTGGCGATCACCCAGCAGCACAAGGGCAGGCGCAATGCCGCGCACCTGCCCAGGCATCTGGAAGGCACTGCTGTTGGCGCACTCCATCAACTGCGCAGCCAGCACGGGGTCGGCCCCAAAAAGCTGGTTCAGTCGCCGCATATTCGGCACATCGCCCAACAACTCACGCATCAGCAGCACCAGCACGCGCGGCTGGCAAGGCAGAGTAAGTTCTTCGACAACGTGCATAGATCAGGCAGCGATGGGTACAGAGGACACGAGTTCGTTCGAGCATAGCCCTGCCCTCTGAAAAAGAACGCCACCAAATTTGATCAATGTCGTATCCGCCACGAATTCCTTGGCGTGAATTACACCGTCTTTGTCCGCCAATTCCAGGGTTTGCGCCAGCCACGCCGCAGCCCTGCGGCCAAGCATCAAAAAAGGGCTGCAAATGCAGCCCTTGGTTTGACCAGCAAAGTCTTATTTCTTCAACCCTTGCAACTTGGCAAACGCCGAAGCCATCGCATTGGGCTGCGCAGGCTGGTTGCTGCGCTGTGGCTGGGCATAGCTGTCACGGCCACCACGGTTGTTGCCGCCGCCATAGTTGTTGCCACGGCCAGTGCCTTCAAAGCGGTTGTCACGCGGGCCATCGCGGCGGGCAGGGGCCGCATCCAGCTTCATGGTCAGGCTGATGCGTTTGCGCTCCACATCCACCTCCATCACCTTCACCTTCACGATTTGGCCCGTCTTGACGACCTCGCGCGCGTCTTCCACAAACTTGTGGCTCATCTGGCTCACGTGCACCAGGCCATCTTGGTGCACACCCAAATCCACAAACGCGCCAAACTGCGCCACGTTGCTGACGGTGCCCTCCAAGGTCATGCCTTCGCGCAGGTCCTTGATGTCGTCCACTCCGTCGTTAAAGCGGGCCACCACAAAGTCGGGGCGCGGGTCACGGCCAGGCTTTTCCAACTCGCCCAAGATGTCTTTGACGGTGATGGCACCAAACTTTTCGGTCACAAACTGCTCAGCTTTCAGGCCTTTGAGCACTTCGCTGCGGCCCATCAACTGGTCCACAGGCTTGCCGGTGGTGGCAATGATTTGCTCGACCACGGGATAGGTTTCCGGGTGCACGCCCGTCATGTCCAGCGGGTTCACACCGCCGCGAATGCGCAAAAAGCCTGCGGCTTGCTCGAAGGTCTTAGCCCCCAAGCCCGACACTTCCATCAGTTGCTTGCGGCTTTGGAAGGAGCCATTCGCATCGCGCCAACGCACCACCGACTTGGCCACCGAGCCGGAGAGGCCCGACACACGGGTCAGCAGCGGGGCCGAGGCCGTGTTCAAGTCCACACCCACCGAGTTCACGCAGTCTTCCACCACGGCATCCAGCTGGCGCGCCAACTCGCTTTGGTTCACATCGTGCTGGTACTGGCCCACACCAATGCTCTTGGGATCGATCTTCACCAGCTCCGCCAGTGGGTCTTGCAAACGGCGCGCAATCGAAGCTGCCCCGCGCAGGCTCACATCCACATCGGGCATTTCTTGCGAGGCAAATTCGCTGGCCGAGTAGACCGAAGCCCCGGCCTCGCTGACTACGACCTTGGTGATGTCTTTTTCAGCCTTGGCCGCCAGCTTGATCAAATCGGCGGCCAGCTTGTCCGTCTCACGGCTGCCTGTGCCATTGCCGATGGCAATCAGGTTCACGCCATGCTTTTCCACCAGCTTGGCCAGGGTGTGCAGCGAGCCTTCCCAGTCTTTGCGCGGCTCGTGCGGGTAAACGGTCGAAGTGTCCACCAGCTTGCCGTTGCTGTCCACCACGGCCACTTTCACACCGGTGCGAATGCCGGGGTCCAAGCCCATTACGGTCTTGGCTCCGGCAGGCGCAGCCAGCAACAGATCACGCAGGTTGTCGCCAAATACCTTGATGGCCACCTTCTCTGCGTCTTCACGCAAGCGGCTGAACAAATCACGCTCGGTCGACAGGCTCAGCTTTACGCGCCACGTCCACGCCACGCACTTACGCAGCAGGTCGTCGGATGCGCGCTTGCTGTGGCTCCAGCCCAGATGCAGGGCGATTCTGCCCTCAGCCATGCTCGGCTGACCAGGTTCTGGCTCCACAGGCTGTACCAGCTTGGCTTCCAAAATTTCCAGCGCACGCCCGCGGAACACCGCCAATGCACGGTGCGAGGGCACACGGCCAATGGGCTCGTCGTATTCAAAGTAATCGCGGAACTTGGCCACTTCGGGGTCGTTCTCGTTCTTGGCTTCGACCTTTTTAGACTTGAGCAAGCCCTCTTCCCACAGCCATTCACGCAGCGCCTGCACCAAAGCGGGGTCTTCGGCCCAGCGTTCGCTCAAGATGTCACGCACGCCATCCAACACCGCGAAGGTGGTGGAAAAATCTGGGCCGGGCTTGCCATCGTCCAGCACCGTGGCGGGCTTGCAGAAAGCTTCGGCTTCTTGGTGGGGGTCCAGGCTGGGGTCGGCAAACAGCTTGTCAGCCAGCGGCTCTATACCAAACTCTTTGGCAATCTGGCCCTTGGTGCGGCGCTTTTGCTTGAAAGGCAGGTAAATGTCTTCCAGCTCTTGTTTGGTGGGCGCATTCGCAATCGCCAAGCGCAGTGCATCGGTCAGCTTGCCTTGCTCATCAATGGCTTTCAGCACCGTGCCGCGGCGGTCTTCCAGCTCACGCAGGTAAGACAAGCGCGCTTCCAACTCACGCAACTGCACGTCATCCAAGCCACCGGTGACTTCCTTGCGGTAGCGGGCAATAAAGGGCACGGTGGCACCACCGTCCAGCAATTCCACCGCAGCGTTCACTTGCTGCGCACTGACTTTGATCTCTGCGGCAATTTGCCCAATGATTTTTTGCATGCGTTACGCGCCCCACGGCGCTGGTTCACTGAAAGCGGGCAAGTGTGCCATAGACATTTGCATCTGCTGCATTTCGGCTGCAAGCAAATGCATATCCACACATTTGATAGCTATTAGCGCTCACCAGATATGCCCCAGAGGCCAAAAACACTCTAAGCTTGCCAACCCATGCAAGACGATTTGTTTGGCGCCAGCGCCACACCAGCTCCTGCGCCCTCCACCCCCGCACGCACGAAAAAACCTGCGGGGGTGGAGGCTGCCGCTCCCACTGCGGCCTTGTTGGCGCTGGCACAGGGCCTGCCCCAGACGCTACGCATGGGCGTCTCTACCTGGTCCTACCCCGGCTGGGATGGCCTGGTGTGGAACGGCGCCTATGACGCCTCCACGCTCTCGCGCAAAGGCCTGACGGCCTTGAGCCAGCATCCGCTGATGCGCACGGTCTGCGTTGACCGCACTTTTTGGCGCCCACTGAGCGTGGAGCAATACGCCCAGATGGCTGCGCAGGTTGCAGAGGATTTTCGTTTCATGGTCAAGTGCCCGAACGTCATCACCGACTCCTTGGTGCGCGGCGAAGATGGGCAAGGCCAGCAACACAACCCCGCATTTTTGAACCCCAGCTTGGCCATGGAGCAATTCGTGCAACCAGCCTTGCAAGGCCTGGGCCAAAAACTGGGCGCGTTGGTCTACCAACTCAGCCCCCTGCCCTGGGAGCTTCTCCGTTTTCCTGACAAGGTGTATCAGCAGCTGGATGGCCTTTTGGCAGCAACACGCCAAGCTCTAAGCCACCACTGCGAGGTGATCGTGGCAGTGGAAGTGCGCGATCCGCTGCTCTTGACGGCGTCCTTCACCGATGTCCTCCAAGCAAATGCCGCCACCATGTGCCTGGGTCTGCACGGCAAAATGCCCCCTATCGAGCAGCAACTGCCGCTTTTGCGCAAACTCTGGCCCACGCCGCTGGTGTGTCGCTGGAACCTCAACACCACGTTCGGGCCATTTGGCTATCCCGCTGCGCAAGAAAAGCACCAGCCTTTTAGCGAAGTGCGTAGTCCAGACCCTCACACGCGCCAGGTACTGGCACGCACCATCCACGGCATTACGGGCGCTGGCTACCCAGCTTTTGTCACCATCAGCAATGATGCGGAAGGCTGTGCACCACTTTCCATCCAGTTGCTGGCTGCGCAGTTGCAATCGCTGGCAAGTACATCATCCAGCACGTGAGGTGCTGATGGAGTTATAGATCGTTGACATTTAGTCCCTCATAGGCAACAGAGTCGTTTTTTCCTCGGTGCTTGCCCCAAAGCAATGACACAAGTACGACAATCCGACACATTCTGACTAACACAAAAGAGCAATCCATAGCTTTCTGTCACGAGTTCCTCGTGCCGCACCGTGCGCTTGTCAAAATACTTGGGCCATAAAGAATTTATTGTGAAACTTCGCGACCTTCTCATCTTGGCCAGCGGCGTTGCTGCTGTATCGCAAGTTAGTGCCTTGTCTCTTGGCAACACCCAAGGCAGTGTTCAACTCGGTGCCCCGATTGACTTGATCTTTCAAGTCACGCCAGATGCCGGGCAAACCGCAGACAGCAGCTGTATATCGGCGGATGTCTGGATGGGTGATGCAGCGCTTTCGCATGCCCAGATCTCGCTCACACCACAGAGCAATGCCATACGCCTGCGCACCAGCAGCCCCGTGTACGAACCCCTGATCACCGTCAAACTGCATGCAGGCTGCGCGGGAGCCATTGCGCGCAGCTACACTTTTTTCGCTGATCCTCCACGTGCGCTGGCAGCATCTACCGCACCCATTGACCTGAGCAAGATTCAGGTCAGCGCCTTGCCAGCCGCATCCACAGCAGCCGTTGCCCGTGCTGCAACTGAGAAAAAGCCTCGCGCGCCCAAGCGTGCC
>JAFAGF010000289.1 GCA_023422975.1 Pseudomonadota bacterium | reverse complement strand
TGCTCCAGTACACGCGCCATTTCTTGCAGGGTAGACAGGCGCGGGTCGAGGCCATTGCTCTCCAGGCGCTGCACCGTCATGCGCGACAGGCCTGCCTGGTTGGCCAGCTCAGCCTGTGTCATTTGACGGGTTTTGCGCACCGCTGTGAGGGCGGTGACGAGCGGGTAGGAGGGCTTTTCAGCACTCGGTTCGTAAGGTGCGGCGGTGTTCATTGCAGCAATGTAATGCGATTTGTGCGCGCATCAGGCTTGGTGCGCTTGCACTGCTGTGCTCAGGCGAACAAATTGAGCCGGGTGCCCAGGCTGCCATAGCGTGCCAGCTCCGGCTGCATGGCGGCCATTTGCGTGGAGTTGGGGGCGGTGACCACTTTGGTGCTGTCTTGCTCCTCAGGCGCGCGGCGCTTGAGGTCTTGCATGGTGATGGTATCGGTGGTGCGGTTATTCGACCACGCATTGGTGGCATTACGTAGGGCGTTGGTGTAGCGGAGGTCCATAGTCAAACTCATCCAGTCAGAATGGTATGAATGTAGAACGCCTGTCCCAGTGTCAAAGCCGCAATAAAAAGTGCAATTGTTGCTTTGATTGAAGTTTGGATATGGTCTAACTCGGCCAGAACTTGAGCCAGTCAATGCGGCCCTGGCCACCATCGTTGATGCGTGCAATCAAGGCAGCACTTTGGTCTTCAGGGATATTCCATTGCAGGCACACCGCAGCCTGGTGCTGTACGTTGAGCAGTGTTGCGCCTGCCTGCTCTAGTTCGCGACGCAGCCAGCCTTCCAGTGCGTAGGGCAGGCTACATTGCAGTGTGCGCATGCGTTGCAAGGTGATTTTTTCTGCCTGTAGCAGAGCTTGTGCCACGCTGTCCGTATAAGCACGCACCAAACCGCCTGCCCCCAATTTGACGCCACCAAAGTAGCGCACCACCGTGGCCAACACGCCTTCCAGATCTTGGTGGCGTAGCACTTCCAGCATGGGGCGGCCTGCTGTGCCGCTGGGTTCTCCATCATCTACGGCAGCAGATTGCCCCCCCGCCAGCAGTGCCCAGCAAATGTGCGCCGCGCCTGGGTGCTGCTGCCACAGTGCATCCACGACGGCTTGGGCGCAAGCACGGTCTGACATGGGTTGTACGCAGCAGATGAAGCGACTTTTCTTGATGATGAGTTCGTGGTGTACGGGCTGGGCGATGGTCTGCGGCATAGGGCATCGAGCTTAAAGCATGTGGCCGCCGAGAAAAGCGCGCTGCCGAAGTTCTGAGTGCGATGTACTTGCGCGGGTGACAGCGTAAAGAAACGCCGTCCTACGAGGGACGGAAGGATTATTTTTTACAGTGGCTGTAAGGAGAAAACTGTCATGCCTACACCGCCCGCTGCTAGTCAACTGCTCTCAAGCCATACCTTTGGTCGCGAGCACAGCAACCCACCGCCGCTGCCGCAGAGTATTCAGGTGGGGCAGCTTGTGGGTGCTAGCCAAATGGGCGGCAATACCATTCAAAATGAGCAAATGCATGCGGGTGGGCTCCCTCATGATTTTGATCACCTGGTGCGCAGTGTTGGCGAGTGGTCATGCATTTAATGTAATGTGGCCGCTTTGAGCCTACATTTGAACTCATAAAAAATCCGCTCTCAAAGCGGATTTTTTATTTTCAGAAATTGCTGAAATATTATTATTCGCCACGTGTGGTTCGGGCAGTAAAAATATCCCAGCATGCAAGAAACAAGGCGGCAATGGTGGGGCCAATCACAAACCCGGTGAGGCCGAAAATGGACATGCCCCCCAAGGTGGTGATGAGCACGATGTAGTCCGGCAGTTTGGTGTCTTTGCCGACCAGGATAGGACGCAGAAGGTTGTCAACCAACCCAATCACTAGCACGCCATAGGCGGCCAGGATAAGGCCTTGTGTGACATCTCCGGTGGCAATGAAGTAAATAGAGACGGGCCCCCAGATCAAGCTGGCGCCTACTGCTGGTAGTAGTGACAAAAAGGCCATCAAAACGCCCCACAGTACCGCGCCTTGAATGTCCAAGATGGCGAAAATGATGCCGCCAAGGGCACCTTGGGCAGCCGCAACGACCAAGTTCCCTTTGACGGTGGCGCGAATGACGGTGGCAAATTTCGCTTCCAGGCTTTGTTTGTGCGCTTTCTCTAAAGGAATGGCATCCCGGATGCGCTGCGTCAGTTGCGTGCCGTCGCGCAACAGGAAAAACAGCAAATACAGCATCACTCCAAAACTCACCACAAAACCCAAGGTGTTTTGCCCAATTTCTACAGCTTTGCCAGCGATCAATTTGCCAGCCTCCGCCGCGATGGAGGAGAGCTTGCTTTGAATTTCCTGGGCTGAGGCAAGATCAATGCGCTCTAAAAAACTCCGCAGCCATCCAGGCATGGCGTCGTTGATTTGCTGAAAATAAGTGCCAAAGTCCAACTGCCCAGAGGCCATGCGGTTGTAAATCACCACGGTTTCACTCACAACCGAAGAGCCAATCAGCACCAAGGGCAAGATAACGCCGAGCAGGCAGAGCACCAAGGTGATCAGCGCAGCCAGATTGGGGTTGCGAGGCAGTCGTCGCAATAAGCGTTTGTAGA
>JAFAGF010000282.1 GCA_023422975.1 Pseudomonadota bacterium | reverse complement strand
TTGCGACCCAGCCATGGCTCCATCCAGCGGTAAGCACGCACGGCCAAAGGCAGGGAGATAAACAGCGTCAGGTAGGTGCCCAGCGTGGTGGCGATCAGGTTGGCAGCGGCAGCGTAGGTGGCAATCTGGTCGGCCATCTCTGGGTGCTGCGCAGCGACAGCGCCCACGGCGGCGGCGGTCATCGAGCCCGAACCCACGCCAGCGCCCATTGCCAGTGCGTAGGGGTGGAAGATGTCCAGACTGGTCACCAGACCGGCCAGAATGGAGATGAAAATCGCGCCAATCAGGGTGCCAGTGATGTATTCGGCCAGCACGCCACGGCCTTCGGGCGAATCCATGCCAAAACGCTCACCCACAATGGCCAAACCGGGTTCACGACCGATGGAGAACGTAGCGCCAATGGCTTCGCGCTTGATGCCCAGCATCAACGCAATCGGCATGCCCAGCAAAATGCAGCCAATCAGGTTGCCCAGCTCTTGCAGCGCCAGCGCCCAGCCCACCTTGCTCAGCTGCGGCAAAGAGCCGCCCACCAGCAGCCCCAGCTTGGCAATAAACAGCAGCAACGCGCACGACAGTACCGCCGCCGCAAAGTGCTGCCCTTGCAAGTTCAGCTTGATCGGCGCAGGCATGCGCTTGGACAGCAGGCCCAGCACCAGACCCATCAACAAAGCCCAGATCATGGGCAGCAAGACCACCTTGCCAATACCCAGCTCCACAGGCAGCGGGCCCAGCCACTCCGACAAAGCGGCAACCACCAGTGCCAGCGCAAACACTTGCACCACCACTCCCCAGTTCATCGGCGACTTGCCGGTCTGAACATCTGTACGCATTGGCATCCTTTTGCACGCAGCCACCACACCAGCGGCTGCATGACGCAGAGATAGAGAAAGCAAAAAAGCAGCCTGCTCCTCCTGCACACGCGCTGCGCCACCCTCCGCAGCAGCCCGTGGTGGGTGGTCGAACAACAATGCGCTGGGAAGTCACAGGCAGCCGTCAGCGGCAAGCGGCAGCCGCCGTGCGACGACGCTGTCAGCGCACAGCACGGGCGCGGATGTCACCGCGCGTCTGCGCTTGCCAAGGTCAGAAAATATATCCGCGTGTTTATTGCGTTTGTTTTTGTTTTCTGTTCGAAAAAACAGAACACCCGTTTACCATCTCGGGCCGCGTTGCGCGGCCTTTGGCACGATTTCCTCTCGACAGCAGCCCTTCACTCACCCTCATGCACGCATTTCAAGATTCCCGCGCTCGTTATTTGTTTGAGGCTGTGAGCAATGGTTCCGTGCGTGCGGCCGCCGAAAAGTTAGGCATTGTGCCCTCGGCCGTCAGCCGCCAGATCAGCCTGCTGGAGGATGAACTCAGCGTAACACTGATTGAGCGCCACCGCACCGGCGTGGTGCCCACCGCCGCTGGGCAGCTGATTTTGGACTACTACCGCCAGCACCAGTCCCACCAGCACGACATGCTGGCCAAGGTCGATGCCGTGCGCGGCCTGCGCAGCGGCAACATCAGCGTGGTCAGCGGCGAAGGCTTTGCGCAGGAGCTGATTGAAGGCCCGATCCGCCAGTTTCGCCAGCAATACCCCAATGTCTCGATTGCGCTGGAAATCTATGGCACCAATGAAATCGTGCGCCGTGTGCGTGAAGATGCCGCAGAAATTGGCCTGGTTTACTACGCCCCGGCAGACAGCCGCATCACTTCGCGCGGCAGCGCCCACCAGCCCATGCACGCCATTGTGGCGCCCGGCCACCCGCTCAGCCGCATGCCGCATGCCTCGCTGCAACAACTGAGTGAATGGCCCGTGGCACTGCTGCAGGGGGTGTACGGCATTCGGCAACTGGTGGAATACGCCGAACATGCCGAGAAGATTCGCCTCTCACCCGCGCTGACCAGCAACCTGATTAGCGTGCTGATGGCTTTCGTCACCTCGGGCCAGGGCGTCACGCTGCTGCCCAAGTGCTCGGTGACCACCGAGCTGCAGCAAGGCCGCGTGGTGGCCGTGCCCATCAACAACCCCGCCCTGCTCAGCGCCGATGTGCAGCTCATCACCCGGGCCGGACGACAGCTTTCCCCCGCGGCCAACCGCTTTTTGCAGTACTGCATGCAAGGCATGCAGGCCTTTCAGGAAGAGACCTGACGCCCAGGCTGCGATAACGCGCTGCGTGCGACACCTCACGCCCAAGCCAGCCCATACCCAGGCCCATGTCCCAGCAATGCCCTGCGCCAAAGCGCACGCGCTACGCTTGCGGTTTCCCCCATGGTTTTCGGTTGGCCACCGCTGTGCTGGCAACCGTTTTTTGACAAGGCCTACTCTTGAGCACTTCCAGCTTTCCCTCTTGCCCCCAATGCGGTCTGGACAACACCTACCCCGATGGCGAACTGTTCATCTGCCCTGATTGCGCCCATGAGTGGTCGGCCCATGCCGCTGCCAGCAGCGACGAAGACGGCGGCCCGCGCACCATCAAAGACGCCAACGGCACCCCGCTGGCCGATGGTGACACCGTGCTGCTGGTCAAGGACCTGAAGGTCAAAGGTTCTTCCACCGTGCTCAAGAAAGGCAGCAAGATCAAAGGCATCCGCTTGGTGTATGACAACGGTGACCACGATGTGGACTGCAAGACCGAGCAAGGGCCTTTCATCCTCAAGTCGGAGTTCTTGAAGAAGGC
>JAFAGF010000243.1 GCA_023422975.1 Pseudomonadota bacterium | reverse complement strand
CGTGCGCAGCGCACCCTAGCCATTGCTGAACCTGCGGCAGCGCTTGCGACAGCATGGCCACAATTTCACGGGCATGGTCTGCATACACCTCTGACACATAGACCACCCCGAGGTGACAGTGCGCTTCGAGCTTTTGCATGCTGATTTGCGCATGCAACTGCACCACGACCTGTTTGACAGCGTGCTGCCACACAGGATGACCTGCATGGGCACAAGGAAAAAATGGCATCACGCGACAGCTCCTTGCCCCAAGCCTGTCATGCACACACCGAGGTGCGGCAAGCGGTTGCGGGGGCTCAACGTGTTCGAGGGTTACGCACCGTCGATTTTTTCGCCGCAACGCGCTGCGTCTTGGCCGCTGCTGCAGGTGCTTTCTTGTCAGTTGATACCGCTTTTTTGGCAGCAACAGGCTTTTTGGCTGCAGGCTTCTTCTTGGCCGCCGTGGTTTTGCTGGCGGCAGCCGAAGCTTTAGCGGCAGGGGCCCCTGCTGGTTTGGGCTGCTGGGTTTGCGCCACAGCCTGCCGCACCATGTCGCTGGCTGTTTTTACCGCCGTTTTGGCAAAGTCTGTCGACATTTGCGTGGCCTTGAGCATGGCTTGCTGCTGGGCAGGGTCTTGCATGGCCTGTTGTGCAATATGCTGGAACTGCTGTGTCAGCGCACCCCACCACTGCATCGCTGTTGCCATATTGGCCGTCCGTGCAGCTTGGCTGTGCGCATCCGCTGGGTCTGGGGTTGGGGATGCGGTTTGCGCCTCGGGCATTTCTGGCGCGGCAGCAGGCTGGGGTGCCGGTTCAGGGGCTACCGGTTGAGCTGCAGCCGACATTGGCCAGTCAGCCAATGGATTTTTCGCGGGCGCCGTGCCTGCCGAGGCAGCGGCAAAAGGAAAGGCCTTGGCCATTTCGCCGAGATTCACGTTCATGCCTTTGAGCGTGGACAGCGTCATTTTCTGCACCTCCAAGGCCTGCACGGTAGCTGCCAAGGCCTTGCTGTTTTGCTCCAGCCAGAACTGCACGGCTTTCAACTCTTCGATGCGTTTTTCAATCTCTTCCACACTGACCGTGGGTGCCACCCAGTGCGAAAACGGCGGCAAGCCAGAGGTCGTCGAACCAGCTTTCCCGAGGTTTTGCAAAAAGTCGAACCCCGGAATGAATTTGCCAAAGCCAAAAGCCGATGAATCAGTCATACCCACACCTGTGCAATCAAGACCCATGAAGAACCCAGGCAACACAAGGCCCAGGCAACGTAGCTGAGAGCTTAATGCACACTGCCACCCAGCCCTTGTCACTTGAAACGCACACTGGCAAGCCTGTGTACTCGGAGCTGCGTCTGAGGCAAATTCAGGCACTCCTTATTCAAAATAAGCATATAAAAGTTCGTAATTATTTTTAAATCAAAATAAAGAAATTCAAGGCTTTTTGACTATCCACACCATGCGTCTGCTGCCCCGTTCCTTGCGTGACTTTTCCTTGTCTTCCTCGGTCGCGATAGCTGCCGTGGCCAGTTTCTCCGCGCTCCCTTTGAGCAGCGCTGCCGCCAACGATGCCAAAGCATGGCCCCAGCAACCCATCAGCCTGATCATGGGTTTTAACGCCGGCTCGGGCGTAGACATGGTGGGGCGCCAGGTGCAAGAGGCTATCTCCAAGCGCTTGGGGCAGCCTGTCATCATTGACTACAAGCCCGGCGCAGCGGGCAACATCGGCAGCGAGTACGTCGCTCGCGCCAAGCCCGACGGCTACACCTTCTACTTCGGCACCGCCGCCACCCACGGCAGCAATGCGGCTCTGTACAAAAATCTGCCGTTTGATGTGGAGGCCGACTTTGTGCCTGTCGCCCCCATCATCGATGTCGCGAATGTGCTGACCATCAATCCCAAAGTGATTGATGTGAAGAACTTGCAAGAGTTCGTGGCCGAGATCAAGGCCCACCCCGGCAAGTACAACTACGCCTCCACCGGCAATGGCGCAGGCACGCACATGGCATTTGCAGAACTCAATGCCCGGCTGGGTTTGGAGATGGTGCACGTGCCCTATAAAGGCGGCCCAGAAGCCATTGGCTCGGTCGTGCGCGGCGAAACTTGCTGCATCATGAACCAAGTGCAAAGCGTGTTGCCCCACTACAAGGCCGACAAAGTGCGCTTGCTGGGCGTCACCACCTCCACCCCGGTGGATGCGGTCAAAGAAGTGCCCACGATTGCCTCCAGCGGCATTCCCGGCACCGCAGGCTTTAACAGTTCCATCTGGTTTGGCATCTTTGCACCCAAGGGAACACCGGCGCCCATCATCCAGAAACTGAGCCAAGCGATTCATGAAGCCCAGCAACTGCCCGAAGTACGTGACCGGTTCGTGTCACAAGGCAATACGCTGCGCATTGAATCGCCTGAGCAGTTCAAGCAAACCGTGCACACCGATCGCAAAAAGTGGGCCCAAGTGGTGAAAGACGCGCAGATCAAAATCGATTGATCCTGCGCTCTGCCTTCCTGGATTGCTGCGCCTGCTAGGCCTTTGCTGGCAGGCGCTTTTGGTTTTTTGAAGTTTTTTTATGTCTACGACAGCCCCTCCAACCTCACAAACAATCGGCTTGCAAGCCTTGGAAGAGCGCCTGCGCGACGATTTCATCACCCTCGGCTGGCCTGCCAAGGCATGGATTCCCGCGCTGACCCGCCAAGGCCAGCGGGTGCACGATGTCCTCATCATCGGCGCAGGTCAAGCCGGTTTGGCGCTGCATGTGGCCTTGGGTCAGGTCGGCATTCGCCCGGTATTGCTCGACCGCGCACTGCTCGACATGGAAGGCCCCTGGGCCACCACGGCACGCATGGAAACCTTGCGCTCCCCCAAAGAGCTGACCGGCCCGGCCATGGGCATTCCCTCGCTGAGCTTCCGTGCTTGGTTTATCGCCCAGTTTGGCAACGCCGCATGGGCTGCCTTGGACAAAATACCGCGCCTGCAATGGATGGACTATCTGCGCTGGTACCGCCGCGTCACCGGCGCCGATGTGCGCAACAACCACGCCGTGCTGGCCGTGCGCCCGCAAGCCAGCGGTATCGTTGAAGTGGATGTGCAGGCCCAAGGCAGCACCACCACCTGGTATACCCGCCGCCTGGTGGTGGCCACGGGCCGCGACGGACTGGGTGGCGCGCAGCTTCCCGCTTTTTTGCAAGGCGTGCCCCCCCAGTTCTGGGCGCACTCTTCAGATGCCATGGATTACGCCCAGCTCGCGGGCCAGCATGTCGGCGTGGTGGGCGCAGGCGCTTCGGCCATGGACAGCGCCGCCACTGCGCTGGAAAACGGTGCCGCCAGCGTCGACCTGCTGGTGCGCCGCACCGATTTGCCGCGCATCAACAAATCCAAAGGCTCAGGCACCCCCGGGCTGACTCACGGACAGTACCTGCTGCCCGACGAATGGAAATGGCGCATCCGCCACTACATCAATGCCCAGCAAGTGCCGCCGCCGCAAGGCAGCACCCTGCGGGTGTCGCGCCACGCCAATGCCCACTTTAACTTGGGCTGCGCCGTACAGCGTGTGGAGCCGGTGCAAGACAAGCTGCATGTTCACACCACGCAGGGTGTGTTTGTGCTGGACTTTTTGATTGTCTCCACCGGCTTTGCGATTGACTGGCGCCTGCGCCCCGAATTTGCTGACATTGCGCCCCATGTGCGCCTGTGGGGCCAACGCTTCACGCCCGAAGCCGGGCAAGAAGATGCCGAGCTGTCCGCATCTCCCGATCTGGGCCCGCTGTTCGAATTTCAGGGCGACCTGCCCGGCCTGCAGCACATCCACTGCTTTTGCTACCCCGCAGCCCTCTCACACGGCACGGTATCGGGCGATATTCCCGCTATCAGCGATGGTGCACGCAAGCTGGCCCAAGGGCTGGCCGCGCTGTTCTACCAAGCCGATATTGCGCAGCACTTTGCCCAGCTGCAACGCTATGCAGAGCCCGAACTGGAAGGCCATGAATGGCAGCCCGCCGACAGCAGCGCCCGTATCCGCCAACTGCAATCTTGAAAAGAATTTTCCATGACCGACACCATTGACCGCCTGGCGGGGCTGCGCGCCGACACCCCCCTGTTTGCCACCCGCCACGAACGCAGCAAAGTGGCCCTCGCCACCCAGGCTTGCGAAGACCTGTTGCTGGGCGACTCCCTGCCGGGAGACCTGTCCCAAGCCGAGCGCCTGGTCTTCGCGGCCGAGCAAGCCCGTGTCAGCGGCATTCCCGCACTGGAAGCAGAGTACCGCGCCCGCGCCATCGCATTGGGTGATGCGGTATCGCCTGCCTTGCGCCGCATTCTGGAGACCGCCGGCAGCACCACGGGCAACGCCCGTCTGGATGCCATGCTGCACTTTGTGCGCACCCTGGCGCTTAACCCCGCCCACAGCGATCAAGCCACCTTGCTGGCAATTCCTGCGGCAGGCCTGTCGGTGGATGGCACCGTGCTGCTGGCACAACTGATTGGCTTTGTGGCCTACCAGGCACGTTTGCTGGCAGGCGTGCAGGCCATGGTGGCCTTGGGCGGTGTGGCACAGCACATGGCGGCAACCACAGAAGCAGCCCCGTTTGTGCACCCCGCCAACTTGCCCGCCCCTGGCGAGCCTTTGCGCCGCAATGGCTTTACCAGCGAAACGCTGGACTGGAAAGCATGGCTGCCCGTGCTCGACCCCGCCACAGCCACACCCGCGCAACAAAAAGTACTGGAAGTCAGCCACCCGAAGGCCAAGACCATGGACTTTTACCTGCTGCTGGGCCGCCAACCCGAGGTCTTGCTGGAGCGCTCGCAAGCCTTCAACGCCATCATGTATGCGCCCGGCGGCTTGTCGCGGGCGGAGCGTGAGGTGGCTGCCACCGCTGTTTCGCGCAGCAACCGCTGCGTGTACTGCGCCTCGGTACACGCCCAGCGTTTTGAACAACTGGCCAAGCGCAATGACGTGATGGCGCAGCTGTTTGATGACCCCGACACCGCCGGCACCAACGCCCGCGAGCGCGCCATCATCCAGGCGTCTTTGGTGCTCACACGCACCCCGGCACAGCTGGGCACTACCCACATCCAAGCACTGCGCGATGCTGGCTTGAGCGATCTGGAAGTGCTGGACATGCTGCATTCCGCCGCGCTGTTTGGCTGGGCCAACCGTTTGATGCTGAATCTGGGCGTGGAAATCTGGCCCCAAGCTGCCGCTGGATGACACACTCAGCACGTTCAGCGTACTAACCCCACAAAAAAACAAGCCCTGCATTGCAGGGCTTGTTTGCATCTAGGAGCAACGGTGTGAGTTAGTGACCGTGCGCCATGCTATGTCCGTGCGAAGGCGCAGCACCATGCCCAGCCTTCGGTGCCATTCGCTTGACCGGCACTTGCAGGTGCAGGCGTGATGTTTCACCCTTGGCATCGGTAAACACCAAAGTCACCGGCACTTCGCTGCCGTCTTGCAAAGGCGCTTTCAGCTGCTGGAACATCAGGTGGTAACCACCGGGCTTGAGCTCCACCATCTGGCCTTGGGGCAAATCCAGCCCTTCGATCTGACGCATGCGCATCACATCGCCTTCCATCTTCATTTCATGGATTTCGCCGGATGCAGCGGCGGGCGTCTCCACCCCCACCAAGCGCAGCGGCTCGCGGGCAGTCAGCTGCATAAAAGCGCCGCTGGCCTGCTGGCCTTGCACACTGGCACGCGCCCATACGTTGTGCGCATCGACATGCGCTGCATCGGGGTGTGCCCAGGCAGAAGTGACCACACAGGCGCTCATCAACGCGCCCCACATCCATTTATTGGCTTTCAACATCTCAAATTTCTTTCTCAAAACACAGA
>JAFAGF010000193.1 GCA_023422975.1 Pseudomonadota bacterium | reverse complement strand
GTGACGCCCGGCGTGCGGGCTGAGCACTACCGCATCAAGGCCAGCCAAAACGGTTTTCTCCCTGCCGTGGCGAACAACTCGGACTCGGCCATCACGCCCAAGCTGGGCGTCATGTTCCATGCCACGCCCGAGTGGTCGGTCTACGGCAACTATGCCGCAGGCTTCCGTGCCCCCAATGCCGGGCAGATCAATGCCTTCTTCGAGAATTCTTCGGCTTGGTTTGGCTATAAAAACATCCCCAATCCTGACTTGCAGCCCGAAAAGAGCCAGAACTTCGAGTTGGGCTTGCGCGGGCGGATGCAAGGGGTGCGACTGGATGTGGCCGCTTTCACTGGTCGCTACAAGGACTTTATTGAAGACCAGCAGCCTGTCTCTGGCAGCGGCACGGCGGCTGATCCAACGATTTATCAGTCCATCAATATTGAGCGGGTACGCATCAGCGGCATTGAGCTGAAGGCAGAGTACGACTGGGGCCGCTACGCCGGGGGGCAGTGGACGACCCATGCCGCGTATGGCTATACCAAGGGCAAGAACACCGAGACCAACGAAAAGCTCGACAGCATAGCGCCCCAGCAACTGGTGCTGGGCGTGCGCTACGACAGCAGCTTGGTGGGCGTGCAGCTCAGTGCCTCACACCGGGCTGCCAAGAAAGCGAAGGACGTGGCTACGAATGCGTGGCTCAGCCCAGCGTCCACGGTGCTGGACTTGAGCACGCAGTGGCGCTTGCGCCCTGGCACACGCCTGAATGTGGCGGTGCACAACCTGACCGACAAAAAGTACTGGCGCTGGGCAGATGTGCGTGGGCTGCCAGCTACCACCGCCGTGGCCGACGCCTACAGCCAGCCTGGCCGCCATATCCGCGTGTCGTTGGTACAGGATTTTTAATTCAAAAAAGATAGCTTCTAACGCTTGTTTATCAGGCGTTAGTGCTTGTTTTTATTCAAATTTATTTGAATTTCAACAACTTCTTATTCCCCCTTCAGGAGCAACGTAATGAACGCCGTAGTTGAACAAGCATTGGCGGATCACGCAGCAATTCGCCATGCATTTTCCCAAGCGCGCGCGCAGGGGCTGCGTGCCAAGGATGCCGCGCAGTCCATCGGTCTGAGTGAGGGCGCTGTGATGGCCGCCCATACGGGAGCGCATGAGCAACCCCTGCAAGTGCAGGCGCTGCAGCCGCAATGGTTTGAAATTTTGTCGGCACTGGAGCCTTGCGGCACGCTGATGGCCTTGACGCGCAATGAAGCGGTGGTGCATGAGAAAGATGGGGTCTACCGGGGCTTTTCTTGCGAAGGCCAGGTGGCCCTGTGCAACAACGACGATATTGATTTGCGCATCTTTTTCTTCCAGTGGCATGCAGGTTTTGCTGTGACGGAACCCGGTCATGGTGGGCAGACCCTGCGCAGCCTGCAGTTCTTCAACAAACAGGGTGTGGCGGTACACAAAATCTATGTGCGCCCCTCTACCAATCTGGTGGCATGGGATGCGGTGATCACCCGGTTTACCGATGCCAGCGTGCACGCCGCGTTTGTGCCTGCACAACCGCTCAAGCCCGCGCCCGCCGATGCGACGATTGATGCGGCAGGGCTGCGCCAGGCTTGGGCAGCCATGCAAGACACGCACGACTTTTTCGGCATGCTCAAGCAGTTTGGCTGTGAGCGCCAGCAAAGCTTTCGCCTGACGCAAGGTGAATTCAGCGAGGCACTGCATCTGGATGCCGTGACGCCGCTGCTGGAGCAAGCCGCCGCTACGGCGCTGCCCATCATGGTGTTTGTGGGCAGCAAGGGCTGTATCCAGATTCACTCGGGCCCCGTACAGCACATCAAGCCCATGGTGACACCGGGCGGCGCAGACTGGATCAATGTGCTGGATCCCGGCTTTAACCTGCATCTGCGGCGTGACCTGATTACGGCGGCATGGCTGGTGCGCAAGCCCACCAGCGACGGCATTGTGACGTCGGTAGAGCTGTTTGATGCCAGTGGCGATGTGGTGGCCATGTTCTTTGGTGTGCGCAAACCCGGTCAGCTGGAGCTGAGTGCCTGGCGTGATCTGGTAGAAAGTCTGCCGCGTGCAGCGCAAGCGTAAGGGGGGGCAGATGGCCACATCAATTTCGCGCCGCCAGTGGATGGCGTGGGCGGCAGGCACGGGCGCTGGTGCTGCCATAGGGACGCAGGCATGGGCCCAAGCGCCCGCAGCGCAGCGTTTGGTGGCGGTGGGCGGGGCCATCACCGAAGTGGTCTACGCCTTGGGGGCCGAAGCGCTGCTGGTGGGCACCGATACCACCAGCTTGTACCCGGAGGCTGCTACCCGCACCCCCAAGGTGGGCTATCTGCGGCAGTTGTCGGCAGAAGGGCTGCTGTCGCTGCGCCCCGATGCGATCGTGGGCGCGGGCGATGCCGGGCCTGCCACGGTGCTGGAGCAGGTGAAGTCCGCCGGGGTACGGGTCGAGCTGGTGCCTGCGGACCACAGTTTTGAGGAGGTGCTGCGTAAAGTGGCGGTGGTGGGCGCGGTGACGGGCAGGCAGGCCCAGGCCGCAGCCTTGGCACAGACACTGAAGGCGACCTGGGCGCAGGTGCAGACTGCCGTGGCACAGGCCCCGCGTAAGCCGCGTGCGTTGTTCATCCTCTCGCACAACGGCAGCCCCATGGTGGCAGGCACGGGCACGGCGGCCCATGCCTTGCTGACGCTGGCGGGGGCGGAAAACGTGGTGCAGCAGTTTGCCGGCTACCGGCCATTGACTGCTGAGGCGATGGCTTCGGTGGCACCACAGGTGATTGTGAACAGCACGCAAGGGATTGAAGCGCTGGGCGGTGTCGATGCTTTTTGGCGCCGTCCTGAACTGGCATTGACCCCTGCGTTCCAGCGCAAGGCCCTGGTCACGATGGAAGCCAGCCATTTGCTGGGCTTTGGCCCCCGCATGCCTTCAGCGGTGCAGGCCTTGCACACAGCCTTGCTCAAGGCCACGGCATGAGGCTGCAGCGCAACTGGTGGCTGCCCAGTGGGCGTTTGCCTCCCCATGTGGCATTGGGGGCCGGGCTGGCGCTGGCGGTGCTGGTGGTGGTGCTCAGCAGTGCACAAGGGGCGTATGCGATTGCGCCGCTGCAACTGCTGCAATTGCTGGGTGATGCGCTGCAGGGCCAGACCGCAGGCAGCACCGAGCATTTGGTGTTCATAAACATTCGCCTGCCGCGCTTGATTTTGGGGGCCGCAGCAGGCGCAGGGCTGGGGCTGGCAGGTGCGTTGATGCAAGGCATGTTTCGCAATCCGTTGGCAGACCCCGGTCTGATTGGCGTGAGTGGTGGCGCAGCCTTGGCGGCCGCCAGCGCGATTGTGCTGGGGCCGGCGCTGCTGCCGGGTTTGGCCTTCAAGCTGGGCGGCTGGACGCTGGTGGTCTGCGCATTTGCGGGCGGCGTGGTGGTTACCTTGCTGATCTATGGCTTGGCGCAGTCTGCCGGTGGCACACGGGTGGGGCTGATGCTGCTGGCCGGTATTGCCGTGAATGCCTTGGCGGGGGCGGGCCTGGGGTTTTTGAGCTATGTGTCTAACGATGAGCAGTTGCGCAATGTGCAGCTGTGGCTCATGGGCAGCTTGGGCCATGCACAGTGGCCGACGGTGGGCTTGGTCAGTGCGATGGTGGTGGTGAGTGCCGCGGTGGCCATGTCTTTGGCGCGGCCTTTGAATGCCATTGCCTTGGGGGAGGCGCAGGCCCAGTTGCTGGGCGTGCCGGTGGAGCGCACCAAACGGCTGGCGATTGTGGTGACGGCGCTGGCCGTGGGCGCGGTGACGGCCGCCACCGGGGTGATTGGCTTTATTGGCTTGGTGGCACCGCATTGGGTGCGCCTGTTGGCGGGGCCGGATCACCGCATTGTGCTGCCGTGCTCGGCCCTGCTGGGGGCCAGCTTGGTGGTGGCCGCCGATGCGGTGGCGCGCACCATCGTGCAGCCTGCGGAAATGCCCTTGGGTGTATTGACGGCCTTGATTGGCGTGCCGCTGTTTTTGCTGATGTTGCGGCAGTTTAGGAACAAGTTATGAGCGATGCGGCAACGGGCAGCAGCATGGAGTGTGAGCAGCTGGAGGTGGTCTCGCACGCCCAGGGCGAGGTGCTGGCGCGGGTCAACGTGGCACTGCAAGCCGGGCGGCTGACTGCAATTGTGGGGCCCAATGGTGCTGGTAAAAGCACGTTGATGGCCTGCCTGGTGGGGCTGAACCGGCCTCGCAGCGGCGGTGTACGGTTCAAAGCGCGCCGTTTGGCGCAGTGGCGCGCGCCTGAGTTGGCGCAGCACCTGGCTTTTATGGCGCAGGACACACAGGTCGCTTTCGGCTTTACCAGCCGCGAGGTGGTGGAGATGGGGCGCTACCCGCACCGCCACTGTCCACATGCCCAGGAGGCATCGTTGGTGCAAGCGGCCATGCACAGTACGGGTGTAGGCCATTTGGCTGAGCGCGAGGTGGCTACGCTATCGGGCGGAGAGCGCTCCCGCGTGCACATGGCGCGCGTGCTGGCGCAGGTGGCCACCGCCTTACCTGATGGCAGCGCGCATTGGCTGCTGCTGGATGAGCCGACCGCCGCGCTCGATTTACAGCACCAGCATGCCTGCATGCAACTGCTGCGCCAGCGGGCCGCGCAGGGGCTGGGGGTGGTGGCGGTGCTGCACGATCTGAATCTGGCGCTGCGCTACGCCCACGATGTGCTGGTGGTGCCTGGCGGTGGGCAAGCTGCTTTGTACGGGCCCAGCCGTGAAGTGCTCAGCCCTGCATGCATTGAGCGCGTGTGGCGCATGCGCGGAGAGCTGCTGCATATGCAAGATGGTGTGCCGCAGTACGCATTCGGGGCGCAGACGGCCTTGTGCAGCGGCGCTGGCGTGGCATACGCCTAAAAAAACAGCTGCCAGCGCTTGCTGGATAAGCGCTGGCAGCTGTTTGGCTGCTAAGTGAAGACTGTCGCTTAGCCGTGCAGTCCGACCCCCAGGCGCTGTGGCAGCACTTCTTGCAAGATGGTGGTCGAGATTTCTTCGATCGACTTGGTGGTGGTGGACAGCCAGCTCACACCCGCGCGGCGCATCATGGCTTCAGCCTCGTGCACTTCATTGCGGCAATTGACCAAGCTCGCGTATTTGGAGTCAGGGCGCCGCTCGTTGCGGATGCTGGACAGGCGAACCGGGTCGATCGTCAGGCCAAACAGCTTTTTCTTGATGGGCTCCAGCGCGGGAGGCAGCTTTTTGCGCTCAAAGTCTTCGGGAATCAGTGGGTAGTTGGCCACTTTCAAACCGAACTGCATGGCCAGGTACAAGCTGGTGGGTGTTTTGCCCGAGCGGCTGACGCCTACCAGCACCACATCGGCACCGCTGAGGTCGTTGTTGGTTTGGCCGTCGTCATGGGCCAGCGTGTAGTTGATGGCCTCCATGCGGTCCAGATACTCTTTGCTCTGGCTGATGTCTGAAAAACGGCCCACGCGGTGCTGGCTTTTGAGGCCCAGTTCTTCTTCCAGCGGCTGCACGAACGTGCCAAACATGTCCATCAACAAGCCTTTGCAGTGCTGGTTGATGACGGCCACCACGTCCTGATTCACCAGGGTGCTGAACACGATGGGCTTTTTGCCCTCGACCTCGCCGGTGTGGTTGATCTGGCGCACGGCCTGGTGGGCCTTGTCGACGGTGTCCACAAAGGGAATGCGCACAATGCGGGGCGTGATGTCGAACTGCGCCATCAAGGCGGTGCCGAAGGTTTCGGCGGTGATCCCTGTGCCGTCAGAAATTACGTATACGGTGCGCGAGTGCATGGGCAGTTTTCCAAATCGAGTCAAACAAGCACACGCCGTTATGGCTGCGTAGGCGGGCAAGCAAGGCGTGTGCGGTGCTGCGCATTATTCCTAATTTCAGCGCCAGTCTGCTATTTGCTGGCGCATGGAATGGGGCTGTGAACGGCAAAGCCTCCATAAAAAGATAGCTGTCAGCGCTGTTGAATCCAAAGGTTGCAGACTTTTTATATTGGAATGGATTTATTAACAAGCGCAGGCAGCTATGAAATTGCTGGCGCACCCACTATTCCCCTTTAGAAACAGCAGGCTAAAAGCCGCCATGCGCAAGGCTAAAACCAACGTCCCTATGACGTAAGTCAGATGGCAGCGCGCATGGCTGTGCAGGGGTAGAATGCCTGCGCAAAGATTCAAGCGCTTGGAGTCCATCCAGGCGTTGCACGGGCTGGCTACCGATGACCGATAACCTCGAACAGCAAAGTTGTGGTCGGTGTCCAGCACGCGCATCCAGCAGCCAGGCTTGTTGGGCCAGCCGCTGGGACGTACCGGTTTTTAACTTTGGAGCCTCCCATGTCTAACCGTTTCGAAGCGACCGCTTTGGTCGTGCCTTTCGAAAATTTGCGTATGAGCGACGTCGAAGTCGTTGGCGGTAAAAACGCCTCGCTCGGCGAAATGATCTCCCAACTGCCCCAAGGCGTGCGCGTGCCCACCGGCTTTGCGACCACCGCCCACGCTTTCCGTGAATTCCTGGCTTTTGAAGGCCTGGCCGACAAGATTTCCGCCAAGCTGAAGGCACTGGACGTGGACGATGTGCGCGCACTGGCCGCTGTGGGCGCTGAAATCCGCGCCATGGTGGAAGCACAACCTTTCCCCGCAGATTTGGAAGCCGCCATCCGCGCCGCTTTCATCACCCTGCAAGGTGGTAACGAAGCCGCTTCGTTTGCCGTGCGTTCCTCGGCCACTGCCGAAGACTTGCCTGACGCATCGTTTGCGGGCCAGCAAGAAACCTTCCTGAACGTGGTCGGCATTGAAGACGTGCTGCACAAGATGAAGGAAGTGTTTGCGTCGCTGTACAACGACCGCGCCATCTCCTACCGCGTGCATAAGGGCTTTGAGCACGACGTGGTGGCCCTGTCTGCCGGCGTGCAGCGCATGGTGCGCTCTGACTTGGGCGCTGCGGGCGTGATGTTCACCATCGACACCGAATCCGGCTTTGAAGAAGTGGTATTCATCACTTCCAGCTACGGCCTGGGCGAAACCGTGGTGCAAGGCGCTGTGAACCCCGACGAGTTCTACGTGCACAAGCCCATGCTCAAGGCTGGCAAGAGCGCGCTGATTCGCCGCAATCTGGGCTCCAAGCTGATCCAGATGGTGTTTTCAACACCTGAAGAGAAGGCCGCTTCGGGCAAGTTGGTCAAGACCACGGACGTGGCGCCTGAGCTGCGCAACCGCTACTCCCTGACCGACGCTGACGTGCAAGAGTTGGCCAAGTATGCGCTGGTGATTGAAGAGCACTACGGCCGCCCCATGGACATCGAGTGGGGCAAGGATGGCACTGACGGCCACCTGTACATCCTGCAAGCCCGTCCTGAAACGGTGAAGAGCCAGTCCAAGGGCCAGGCCGAGCTGCGCTACAAGCTCAAGGGCACGGGTAACGTGCTGGCCGAAGGCCGCGCGATTGGCCAAAAGATTGGTACGGGCCCTGTGCGTTTGGTGTCTGACATCTCGCAAATGGACCAAGTGCAAGCCGGCGACGTGCTGGTGACTGACATGACCGATCCCAACTGGGAGCCCGTCATGAAGCGCGCCTCCGCCATCGTGACCAACCGTGGTGGCCGTACTTGCCACGCAGCGATCATTGCGCGTGAGTTGGGCATTCCTGCGGTGGTGGGCTGTGGTGACGCCACAGCTCGCCTGAAGGACGGCACTTTGGTGACCGTGTCTTGCTCTGAAGGCGACACTGGCAAGATTTACGACGGCCTGATCGAGACCGAAGTGACCGAAGTGACCCGTGGCGAAATGCCCGAGATCAGCACCAAGATCATGATGAACGTGGGCAACCCACAACTGGCTTTTGACTTTGCTCAGTTGCCCAACCAAGGCGTGGGTCTGGCCCGCTTGGAGTTCATCATCAACAACAACATTGGCGTGCACCCCAAGGCAATTCTGGACTACCCAGCGGTAGACCCCGACCTGAAGAAGGCCGTGGAATCCGTGGCCCGTGGCCATGCGTCCCCCCGCGCTTTCTACGTAGACAAGGTCGCGGAAGGCGTGGCCACCATTGCCGCTGCGTTCTGGCCCAAGCCCGTGATCGTGCGCATGTCGGACTTCAAGTCCAACGAATACCGCAAGCTGATCGGTGGCAGCCGCTACGAGCCCGAGGAAGAGAACCCCATGCTGGGCTTCCGCGGTGCGGCACGTTACATCTCCGAAGACTTCGGCGAAGCCTTCAAGATGGAATGCGAAGCCCTGCGCCGCGTGCGTGAAGACATGGGGCTGACCAACGTGCAGATCATGATTCCTTTCGTGCGTACGCTGAAGCAAGCCGAGCGCGTGACTACCATGCTGGGCGACAACGGCCTCAAGCGCGGTGAGAATGAGCTCAAGCTGATCATGATGTGCGAAGTGCCTTCCAACGCCATTCTGGCGGACGAGTTCCTCGAGTACTTCGACGGTTTCTCGATTGGCTCGAACGATTTGACACAGCTGACGCTGGGTCTGGACCGTGACTCCGGTCTGGAGTTGCTGGCTGCCGACTTCGACGAGCGTGACCCTGCCGTGAAGAAGATGCTGGAGCGTGCGATTTCCGCCTGCCTGGCCAAGGGCAAGTACGTCGGCATCTGCGGCCAAGGCCCTTCGGACCACCCCGACTTCGCCAAGTGGCTGGCGGAAAAGGGTATTGTGTCGATCTCGCTGAACCCTGACACCGTGATCGATACTTGGCAAAATCTGGCGGGTTAATCCACCGCTTTCGTGAAAGGCCTGTGATGCAGTTTTCTGAAAATGATGTGCATGGCGGGCCAGATCGAATCTCGGCAAGCGGGGGGCAGATGCCTCCCGATTTGCACGACACACACCACCTGTGGCTCAAGGCAATTTTGCTGACGGTCTGGGTGGTGTTTTCATTTGGCGTGTGCTTTTTCGCACGCGACTTGCAGGCATGGGTGCAAGGCTGGCAGTTGGGCTATTGGATGGCGGCCCAAGGGGCAGTCCTGATGTTCATGCTGATCGCGCTGGTTTACTGTGTGGTGATGGATTTGTTCGAGCGCTCGGCCTAAGCACGCCGGGGCTTTTCTCTCCCCCCACACACTGCATGCCCATTCCTTCCGGCGCCAGCGCCGCATCTTTTTCTCGCGCCCGCGCCTACCAATGGCGCATTCACCGCTTGGTCGGGCTGTACTGCCTGTGCGTGCTGGTGTTTTTGCTGTTGATGACCTGGGCCGAGCGCCAAGGGCTTTCGCGGCACTGGATTGGCCCCATCTTTTTGTTTGTGCCGGTGATGATGTATGCCGGTATCGGTGTCTGGGGGCGCACCAGCGACGCTGATGAGTACTACGTCGCAGGGCGCCGCATTCCGCCGATGTACAACGGCATGGCCGCCGCCGCTGACTGGATGAGTGCCGCGTCGTTCATCAGCTTGTCCGGTGCCTTGTATTTGCAAGGCTTCGGGGGCAGCAGTGGACAGCCGGGAGGACTGGCTTATCTGCTGGGATGGACGGGTGGTTTTTGCCTGGTCGCCATGCTGGTGGCGCCGCACCTGCGCGCCATGAATTTGTACACGCTGCCAGACTTTTTTCAGCAACGCTTTGGCGGTCGCTGGCCGCGCACGATTGCCGCCATTGCCTGCATCGTGTGCTCTTTCACCTATGTGGTGGCGCAGATTTATGGCGTGGGGCTGATTGCTTCACGCCTGACCGGTGTGCAGTTTGAGATCGGCATCATGCTGGGGCTGGGCGGGGTGCTGCTGTGTTCCTTTTTGGGGGGGATGCGTGCGGTCACCTGGACACAGGTGGCGCAGTATGTGGTGATCTTGCTGGCGTTTTTGATTCCCGTGTCGTGGCTGGCCTATAAACAGTTGGGCAACCCGGTGGCAGCGGTCGCGTATGCCAGCCAGCTGCAAAAAATAGCCGAACTGGAAGAACAGTTGCTGGTGTCGCCGCATGAACTTTCGGTGCAGCACATCTACAGTGAACGCGCGGATGTGCTGGAAGCCAAGCTCCAAGATGTGCCCTTGGCGATGGAGCGTGATCGCTTGGTGTTGCACGAGCGGTTGCGCTATTTGCGCTCGACCAATGGCGACGTGGGGCAAATTGCCGCCATCAGCCGCGAATACGCCAACTTGCCGCGCAACCCTTTGGTGGCTGAGCAGCAATGGCGCCACCAGCTGCAAGACTACCGCGAACGTGCCAAACCGCTGTCGGGGTTGCCGCGCCACAGCCAGCCTTTTGGCGGTGATCCGGAGGGCACGCCGCAAGAGCGGGCGCAGTTCAACGATGAGCGCAATAACTTCCTGGCGCTGATGTTTTGTTTGATGCTGGGCACGGCGGGCCTGCCGCATTTGCTCACGCGCTACTACACCGTGCCGTCGGTATCGGGGGCGCGCACTTCGGTGGCATGGACGCTGTTTTTTATTGGTTTGATTTATCTGAGTGCTCCGGCGCTGGCGGCGTTGATCAAGCTGGAAGTCATGAACAACCTGGTCGGTGTGCGCTTTGATGAGCTGCCCAACTGGATTGCGCAGTGGGCACGGGTCGATGCGTCTTTGCTGTCGGTGGAAGACGTCAACCGTGATGGCATTTTGCAGTTTGGCGAGCTGCGGCTGGGCGCCGATCTGATCATGCTGGCCACGCCCGAGATTGGGGGGCTGCCCTATGTGGTGGCAGGTCTGGTGGCCGCCGGAGGGCTGGCGGCGGCGCTGTCCACGGCCGATGGGCTGTTGCTGACCATCAGCAATGCCTTGGTGCGAGATTTGATTTTTTCACGGCGCGTGCGCAAAGCCTCGGCGGAGCAGCGCGTGATCTTGTCGAAATTCATGCTCATGGGCGTTGCGCTGGTGGCCGCATTTGTGGCCGGGCAGCGCTCTTCCGATATTTTGCCTATGGTGGCAGCATCTTTTTCTTTGGCAGCTTCTGCCTTCGTGCCCGCCATGGTGCTGGGCATTTTCTGGCGTGGGGTCACGCGCTACGGCGCAGTGGCCGGTATGTTGTCGGGTTTGGGCATGGCGCTGTATTACATGCTTTCGCACAGCCTATGGGTGCAGCATTGGGTGCCGTCGATCTTGCTGGCCGATGGCTTGTGGTGGGGGCTGCAGCCCGTGTCTGCCGGTGTTTTTGGTGTGCTGACCGGGTTGTCGGTGACAGTGCTGCTGAGCTGGCTCACGCCGCATATTCATCAAAATAAGTAGCTGCTAGCGGTTGTGCAGTAAAGCTTTTGATGCTTAGGTTATCGGAAAGCTTTATTTGGTCAGCGGTAGGTGCTCATTGCACGATAGCGTCCGTTGCGCACTCCGGCATGGATTGCCCCAATGCAGTACTGTGCGTTGGTGTGCGATGCTAGAGCAGCTACCAGCCAATACAGGAGACGCTATGAGCGCGGTTCTGATCAAGACACCCGAGGGCCAGCAGGCCTTCAAAGAGCGCAGCGCACTGCTGGCAGGCAAGCTGCGTTCGGCTTTTTTGCTGTTTGATGGCCAGCGCACCGTGGCCGAAGTGCTGGCGGCCACCAAAGGCTTGGGGGTGGCACCGGCAGATATTGAAGCACTGCAGCAAGCGGGCTTGTTGCAGGATCTGGTGGTCAGTGCTCCAGAGCTTGCGCCCGCAGGCATCGCGCAGCGCAGCCCGCAAGACCGCTATCGCGAAGCCTACCCATTGGCCGTGGCTTTAACCGGCAACCTGGGCCTGTCGGGCTTTCGTTTGAATTTGTCGGTAGAGGGTTCGACCTGCTATGACGATTTGGCTGCGGTCGCACCCAAAATCAAGGAGGCTGTGGGCCAGTCAGCCTATGCGCCGCTGGAGCGGGCATTGTTTGCGTGAAGGCGCTGCTGTTATGGCCGCTGCTTCGCAATACTTTCCAATCAAAAACGGCCTGTCAATGACAGGCCGTTTTGCATTTTCAGTGTGCTCAAAGGCTGGGCTGCGATTTAAACCGCCAGCAGTTCCACATCGAACTTCAGGGTGGCGTTCGGTGGAATCACGCCGCCTGCGCCGCGTGCTCCGTAGCCCATTTCTGGGGGAATGATCAGCGTGCGCTTGCCGCCCACCTTCATGCCGGCAAAGCCCTTGTCCCAGCCTTTGATGACCATGCCTGCGCCCAGCTGGAACACAAAGGGGTCATTGCGGTCTTTGCTGGAGTCAAACTTGGCGCCTTGTTCGCCATTGTTGTAGAGCCAGCCGGTGTAGTGCACGGTGATGCGCTTGCCACGTGTGGCTTCAGCGCCATC
>JAFAGF010000121.1 GCA_023422975.1 Pseudomonadota bacterium | reverse complement strand
GACACGCCCATGCCTGAAAAAGCAGGTGGCAGCTGTGGCACCGGTGGCGGTTGTGGCTCTGGCAGCGCGGCAGCACCCGTCAGCAGCGGCAGCACGGGCGGTGGTTGCGGCAGTGGCTCCTGCGGTTGCGGCAGCTAAGGCTTGCAGTCCGGCAAGGCGCAAGCGTCCGCAAACGTTTGGGCGGATTTCGCCCAGCGGCTGCGCAGCTTGTGCCGCAGGGTTTGATGCATCACAGTCACAGATGAAATCCTCGGGTTTTCAACCTTGGCATGGTGCGATGCTATATTTACCGTAGCTGGATAGGCAGGCTTTCAAAGCGGTTTACCCAGTACAGAATTTTGATTCAGGCACTGTATGCCCCGTGGTGATACGGGGTTGTCGCTGGTCTCAGCGCAGCGTCCTGCTTACATTTAAAGCTTATGAGCAGCACACACTTTGGATTCCAGACGGTCGACGAAAAAGACAAAGCCAGCCGCGTGCGGGGCGTGTTTGACTCGGTGGCGTCCAAGTACGACGTCATGAATGACCTGATGTCAGGCGGCCTGCACCGCGCCTGGAAGGCTTACACCGTCATGGTGGCCAACCTCAAAGAAGGCGACAAGGTGCTGGATATTGCCGGTGGCACGGGTGACCTGTCGATGGCCTTCTCCAAAAAGGTTGGCGCAACGGGCACGGTAGTGCACACCGACATCAACGAAGCCATGCTGCGTGTGGGCCGTGATCGCCTGACCGACAAGGGCATCTTGCTGCCCACCTTGGTGTGTGATGCCGAGAAGCTGCCTTTCCCCGATGGGCACTTCAATCTGGTCAGCGTGGCGTTTGGTTTGCGCAACATGACGCACAAAGATGCGGCGCTCAAGGAAATGAATCGCGTGCTCAAGCCCGGCGGCAAGCTGCTGGTGCTGGAGTTCTCCAAGGTGGCCAAGCCGCTGGAGAAGGCTTACGACTGGTACTCCTTCAACATCCTGCCCAAGATGGGTTCGATGGTTGCGGGTGACCCCGAAAGCTACCGCTATCTGGCGGAATCGATCCGCATGCACCCAGGGCAAGAAGAACTCAAGTCCTTGATGCACACGGCAGGTTTTGGCCATGTGGATTATCACAACATGTCAGCCGGCATTGTCGCGCTGCACGTAGGTATCAAGTGCTAATCAGGGAGGAGACCCCCATGCATAGCTTTTTTGCCGGTTTTGGTTAAGCCATAGTTTTTTGAAATTCAACGGAGATACAGCGATGAAACAGGTGTGGGCAGTGACTTTGGCGGCGGCATTGGTCGTCATGCATCCCTTGGCAGAGGCCAAGCGCATGGGCGGAGGCGGCTCGTTTGGCAAGCAGTCCAGCAATGTGACGCAGCGCCAGGCCACACCTCCTGCAGCTCCCCCTGCACGCCCTGCGCAGCAGCAAAACGCGCAGCAAAACAATGCAGCGGCCAAGCCCGCGACTCCTGCCGCTGCGCCTGCTAAAAAGCCTTGGGGCGCCATGCTCGGCGGCCTGGCTGCAGGCTTGGGATTGGCGTGGCTGGCCAATTCGCTGGGTTTTGGTGAAGCCTTTGCCAACATGGTGATGTTCGGTCTGCTGGCCTTGGTGGTGATGGTGGTGATTGGTGCCATCCTGCGCGCCCGTGCCAACAAAAAGCCTGCAGCTGCGCGTCCTGCGGCTTCGCCGTTTGCTTTTCAGGGTGCTGGGGCTCCTGTGCCTCCCGCAGAAGTGGCCACACCGCCACAGTACAAATCGCACAACGTGGGCAATGACGCCTCGGCCCGCCCTTGGGAGCAAATTCCTGGTGGCACTGGTTCCATGATTGGTTCCGGCATCGGCGCTGCGGCAGCGAGCTGGAATGTACCCGCTGATTTTGATGCCAATGGTTTTTTGGATGCCGCCAAGCGCAATTTTGTGACGCTGCAGGCCGCGTGGGACAAGGGTGACATCGCCACCTTGCGCTCCATGATGACCGACGAAATGTTGTCGGAAATCAAGCACCAGCTGGAAGAGCGCGAAGCCCAAAGCAACGGCACGCCCAACCAGACTGACGTGGTCATGATTGATGGCAATTTGCTGGGCATTGAGGATGTGGGAGATTCCTACATGGCTAGTGTGGAATTCTCGGGACTGATCCGCGAAGAGCCGTCTGCAGGCCCCAGCCCCTTCCGTGAAGTGTGGAATATGGCCAAGCCCAAAGACAACTCCAGTGGGTGGTTGGTTGCGGGTTTACAAGCCTTAGGTTAAAAAACTTTCCAGTTCAGGAATAATCAGGGGACTATGGCAACACAGTCCCCTTTTTCATTCCTGAACGGTTTAGTGGAACGCGCGGTGGAAGTCGTGCAACCACCAAGCTGGCTCGTCCACGAAACCCAGCAGCGCGCCGTACTGTTTCTCAACCATGTGTTGATGCAAGAGCGCGAAGCCATGGAGCGCCTGGTGCGCCAGAAGGGGCGTGTGGCCCGCGTGCAATGGCGCAACTTCAATATGGCCCTGGTGGTCACCCCGGCGGGCCTGTTGAATCTGGCTGCCGAAGGTGCAGAGCCTGACTTGCAGCTGGAAATCACCGACACCAACCCCTTGGCCTTGGCCCAGGCAGCCTTGACCGGCGGCAAGCCCAATTTGCGCATCGAAGGTGATGTGCAACTGGCCGCTGAGATCAACTGGCTGGTGGACAACGTGGAGTGGGATGTCGAAGAAGACATGGCCCGCATCATGGGCGATGTGCCTGCACACACGCTGGCCAATGTAGGGCGCACGGTGGCCGGTGCCATTCGCCAGTTTGTCGGTGGCCGCATGCCCGCTGGCGGCGCGCAGCAATGAGTCGCTTTTTCCGAGGCTTTACCATCATCTGGGTGGTGCTGCGCTACGGGCTCGATGAGTTGGTGCTCTCCAGCTTTCAGCA
>JAFAGF010000118.1 GCA_023422975.1 Pseudomonadota bacterium | reverse complement strand
AATATTGTCATTCTCGACGACTACCAAGATGCGGTGCGCAAGCTGCAATGCGCCGCACTCTTGGATGGTTTCACAACCAAAGTCTTTACCAACACGGTCAAAGGCGTGGGTCAACTCGCGGTGCGCTTGCGCGATGCCGACGTGATCGTTCTGATTCGAGAGCGCACACCCATTACGCGGCAGTTGATTGAAAAATTACCCAAGTTAAAACTGATCGCACAGGTGGGCAAAGCCGGGGCACACCTTGACGTTCAAGCTTGCACCGACCACGGCGTGCTGATTGCCGAAGGCGTTGGCTCACCGATCGCGCCAGCTGAACTAACGTGGGCCCTCATCATGGCTGCCACAAGACGGCTGCCACAATACATCTCCAATCTCAAGCATGGTGCATGGCAACAATCGGGATTAAAGGCCGCATCCATGCCGCCCAATTTTGCTTTGGGCACCGGGTTGCGCGGTCGCACATTAGGCATTTGGGGATATGGCCGAATTGGTCAGCTGGTTGCTGGCTATGGCAAAGCCTTCGGCATGCAAGTGCTCATCTGGGGCAGCGAATCCTCGCGCGCAAAAGCGCTGCAAGATGGGTATACCGCAGCAGAAAGCAAAGCAGCTTTCTTTGCCCACAGTGATGTACTGTCTTTGCATTTGCGACTGAATACGCACACACAGCACGCCGTGGACGGCCAAGATCTTGCGCTCATGAAGCCCACGGCATTGCTGGTAAACACCGCACGCGCTGAACTGATTGCCCCTGATGCACTGGTAACAGCCTTGCAACGCGGCCGCCCTGGACTCGCCGCCGTTGACGTTTTCGAGAGTGAGCCTATTTTGCAAGGTCAGTCGCTACTGCGCATGGAAAACTGCATCTGCACACCCCACATTGGCTATGTTGAGCAAGACAGCTATGAGCTGTATTTTGGCGCGGCATTTGAAAACATTCGCAACTTTGCCCAAGGCACACCAAGCAACATCTTGAATCCCGAAGCTGCGCAGCATTAAGTGCTGCTAGCACGCTTCAAAATTAATCGGCTTTGGTGCGCATGAGCGCCAATTCCTGTGCAATGGCCTCATGCACGGAACTACTCACCAAACGCTCCACATCGGCGCGAATTGCCTGATACAGGGTTTGTGTGTGCAGTTGCACCATATCCGCCAGTGCATAACGCAGACGCTCCTCCAAAGCCTCGTCCAGCCGCGCCATGACCTTTGACTGCATGGACTGCGCCATATCCGCCCAATCCTGCTGCCCAAACTGCATTTCTGGCATTTGGGCAACTGCAGGTGGTATTGGCTGCACAGCCTGTACCAGAGGCTCATCCACCAACTCCGGCTCCTGCTCGGGCAGTGCCTCGCAACTTGCCGCCTCAGGCATAGGCTCGGTCTCAGGCACGACGTCAGTCAGCGTCGGCACAAAGCGCGGAGGGAGCCGGGTATCCATAGCTGCCATCACCGATCTCCTTGCAGCACCAAGTCGAACCGCTCGATGGCATGGCCTGCACTTTGGTAGCTGCGCCAGCGCTCACGTGCCAAGGCGCGGTCTTGTTCATCAAAACTGGACACCACTTCCACGACCTTGCGAAATGCCTCAAAGCCTTCAGGCATCTCTACCCCTAGATTCAGTAGCACCTCATGGTGCGTACTGAACTGGGCAGCCTCCACCAGCACTACCGGCGCAAGCGCAAAAAGCTCGACATCATCACCTTGCACTGCATGGGCCAAAAACTCATGCCCGGCGAATTTCCACAACCGCGCCGACAACTGTCGCTGTCGCTCCAGAGGAGCAACCACCGTTACGCGCGCATCATGGCGCAAGGCTTTGCGAATAAAGCGGCATGCGTAATCCAGCTTATCTGGCGCATTGAAGTGGAATGCCACCTGTGGCCTAGAGGAAGTGTCAGCCATCAGACTTGAGGTGCTTTCGCTTTCAAGGGTGCTGCTTTGGCTGCAGATACCGCCTTCGCAGTAGGTTTGCGTGCGGGCTTCGCAGTCGTCGGCACTTTAGGCGCCTTGGCCACTGGCTGCTGTGCCACGTCCAGCAGATACTGGACCAACAAAGGTACTGGACGCCCCGTTGCACCTTTCGCTGCGCCCTCTTTCCACGCAGTGCCCGCGATATCCAAATGTGCCCACGGCATGTCACCCACGAACCGCTGCAAGAATTTCGCGGCAGTGATAGAGCCTCCCGCGCGGCCTGCCACGTTGCCCATGTCTGCAAAATTGCTCTTGAGGCCCTCCGAGTAATCTTCGTCAAGGGGCATGCGCCAGCACAGGTCATGGCTCTTTTCACCCGCCTGCTGCAATGCTTGCCCCAATGCTTCTTGATTTGCGTACATACCTGAGCGCACACCACCCAAAGCAATCACACATGCACCTGTCAGTGTGGCGATATCCACCACCGCAGCAGGCTTAAAGCGGGCTGCATAGGTCAGGGCATCGCACAGCACCAAGCGACCTTCTGCATCGGTATTCAAAATTTCGATGGTTTGACCGCTCATGCTGGTGACTACATCGCCAGGCTTTACTGCAGCGCCATCTGGCATGTTCTCGCACGCGGGTATCAATCCCACCACGTTGATCGCAGGCTTGAGCTCCGCCAGCGCACGGAATACGCCCAACACACTGGCAGCACCGCACATGTCGAACTTCATTTCATCCATGCCCGCAGCAGGCTTGAGCGAAATGCCACCGGTATCAAAGGTGATGCCTTTGCCAACCAACACCACAGGCGCCTGCGACTTGGCTGCGCCGCTGTAGCTCAACTCAATGAACTGCAAAGGCTCTTTGGAGCCTTGAGCGACCGCCAAAAAGGCACCCATGCCCAATTTCTCGACATCTTTGGGCCCGTGCACCTTGCACTGGATTGCGGGCTGCTTGGCCAGGTCTTTCGCGGCCTTGGCCAGCAAAGTGGGAGTTGCGTAGTTAGCTGGTCGATTGCCCCACTCTTTGGCCAGCGCTTGACCCAGAGACACCGCCACGGCTTGCTCAAAAATACCGGTGGTGACTGCAGACTTGCTGGCAGTGCTCACCGTCACTTTACCCAGTACAGGGGCTTTGGCTTTTGGCTTGGTCAGCGTATAGGCGTAAGCGGCATCCGCAGCACATTGCACCGCAATCCGCACAGCATCCGCGGCCTCTTCTAAAGCACTCAGACAAATCACGGCATGCTTGACGCCTTCTGCTTTAAGCACAGATGCCGCACCTGCCAATGCTGCACGCACATCACGTGCACCACCGACACCCACACCCAGCAACAGCACGCGGCGCGCTTGCACACCTTGAGGCTGGTACAAATGCAACTGTTTACTACTTGCTGCAGACCAGTCACCATGGCGCGTTGCGCTGTGTACCAAGGCGGACAAAGGGTCTTGTTGGGGCTTGAATGACTCAGGCACCAACAATAAAAGAAGATCACACTTTGCTGCAGCTGCGCTGGACAGATTCAAAGCCTTCAGTTCAAAGTTCATAATCGGCGTTTTCCTTTTCAGCCAATGTTATTCGATTCATCCATACGCAAGGAGCTGGGCCGCAGCTTCGGTGCCACCTTAGTGGTACTTATCACCGTGGTCATGACCATGATGCTAATCCGCACGCTGGGCCAAGCCACCAAAGGCACCGTCAGCCCATCGGATGTGATGCTGGTCATGGGCTTTACCGTACTCGGTCAACTGTCCACCATTTTGACGCTGAGCCTCTTTGTGGCGGTCGTTGGCACGCTATCGCGCATGTACCGTGACAGCGAAATGGCCATCTGGTTTGCCAGCGGCCAAGGTCTTGCCAGCCAACTTAAGCCCGTCTTACGCTTTGCTTGGCCGATTGTGGCAGTGATTGCTGTGCTGGGCTTGCTCGTTTGGCCTTGGAGCAACCAGCAAATTCAAGAATTGCGCAGCCAATTTGAACAACGCAGCGATATTGACCGCATCGCACCTGGCGAGTTCCAAGAATCCTCTGATGGCACACGTGTGATCTTTATCGACAAAGACAGCGTTTCTGAAGAATCGGCCAGCAATATCTTTCTGGTGGAGCAACGCCAGGGCCGTGAATTTGTGACTTCCTCCAAAACAGCACAAATTCAAACAGTGGATGGCGTGCGCAATGCTGTTTTGACAGAAGGCCA
>JAFAGF010000113.1 GCA_023422975.1 Pseudomonadota bacterium | reverse complement strand
GCATTGGTACATTCCACCTGGCTTCGGGTGAATATGGAGTCCACCACCCCCGATAAAGATATTGAGATCTTCCGCCGCATGCAACTGCGCGCTGAAGATGGGTGGCAAAACCTGGAGGGGGACCCTTGCCATCTGCAAAGTATCGAGCATTCGGGCCTTTGCCTGTACCTGCACAAAGATGGCGCGTTTGTCATTCAAGACTTGAGCAGCCCTTCACACCCCATATTGCTCTCCAAGCTCGGTGCCAAGCCCAGCCTGGAACACGCAGCGCCTGACGCCATCCCTTCTTAAGAAGCACTTGCACCCACTGCAATGAGGGCGCACCCACCCTGCCCGTCCGGTTCACCCCGTATGCAGGCAAGGCTGGTGGGGTTGGCTTTTATTTAATTCACCATCTTCAGACACGCTTGCGCACACTGCTTGCACGCAGCGGCACAGGCTTGACAGTGCGCATGGTGATGTCGCTCACATTCGTTGGCACAAGCCAAACACACTTCGCTGCACAAGCGGCAAAAATGCTTGGCCACTTCGCTGTTGCGCGCCATCACGTCAGCCGCCAAGCTACAAATCGCCGCGCAGTCCGCATCCAGCGCTATACACCGCGACATCATTTTGACGTCGTCTTCCTGCAGGCATTGTGCAAAGCATGTGTTGCACGCTATCGCGCAGGCATTACAGGCATCAATACATTCTTGATAAGGGTTGGTTACCGCATGCATGGGTGGCTCCTTTATTGGGAAGACAAAAAATGCGCATCAATGCGCTTTCAGAAAAGCAATCAACGCGTGATTGAACTCTTGGGCATGAGAGAGGTTGCAGCCATGCGGGCCGTTTTTGATGACGTGCAGCGCACTGTTTCTGACTGCTTGGTGCGTTCTGGCGCCGCTGACTTCCAGAGGCACGATTTGGTCACTATCGCCGTGAATGACCAAGGTGGGAATATCTATTTTGGCCAAGTCCGCGCGAAAATCTGTGCGTGAAAAAGCGCTGATGCAGTCATGCGTGCCTTTGGGCGAAGCGAAGGCCGCAATCATCTTGGCGTAGGCACGCTGCGGCTCACTGACCAACAATTTGCCTTGGGCATCAGAGAAAAATTTCTGTGTGAACTCTTCCAGAAATGCCAGCCGGTCTGACCGCACAGCACCCTCTTTCTTCTGTACATCCTGCTCGCTCACCGCCCCCTCTGGGTTGTTCTTGGCCTGCAACAAGTACGGCGGAACAGCAGCAGCAAATACCGCAGAGCGAATGAACTTGGAGCCATACAGCCCCAGATATCTGGCGACCTCTCCGCCGCCCATCGAAAAGCCCACCAGCGTGACATCTTGGAGCGTTAGTTCCGTCAATAGCTCATGCAGATCCTGCGCCAAAGTGTCATAGTCATAGCCCGTCCAAGGATGTGAGGAAGCGCCAAAACCTCTTCGGTCATAGGCAATCACCCGAAAGCCAGCGTTGACCAGCTCGGTCACTTGTGGCTCCCATGTGCGGCTACTTAAAGGCCAGCCGTGGATCAGCACCACAGGCCTGCCCTTGCCAAAGTCTTGGTAGTGCAGCTGCAAAGAGCCAGCATTGGATTTGGAGATATCTATAGAGGGCATTGCGCCTTCCTTTCTATGGAATAAAAAAGATCGGAAAGAGCACTTCGGCTTGTGCAACATTCAAGCCCTCAGCCGCAGTACCCAACAGTGTGCTGACAAGCGCCCGCATCGAATGCCCTCATGCATCTGGCGGCAAGTCCTCAGCTTCTGACTTATTCATCTCCGCTGTCGTTGCTGTGGCAGCGGCCCCAAAAGCGCCAGCCACGCTACCGACGGTTCCGCCCACCAAAATACCAACCGGCCCAGCTACCGTTGCCCCAACTGCAGCTCCTACCGCAACACCGGCCAACGCACCTCCGCCCACCAAGGAAGAAGAAATTTCGCGGTGGGCTTCCGCGGCAGTCAGCCCGACCTGGGCAGCAGGACTAGGGTCTTGCGAAGGTACGCCATGGCCTGGCTGGGCTTGTTCAACAAGGTCCGGATCGTGAGGCTGTGGCGTGTTAGGGATTGGGTCTTTGCGATGCATGTGCTGCTCCTTGCCATGTTGAAAGCAGTGCAAACCCCGCACTGCTTGGGATGCGTCAGTCTCACGCCTATGCAAGCGCGTTCAACGGGCAATGCGTCACTCGCTTGTCAGCCAAGCCCGATGCCACTTTCGATCCCAGAATTAACGTTGATACATGAGCGCAGCAAACGTGAAGCGCCATAGCTTGCGCCAATTGCCGCCGCACCTCTGCCCTGCTTGGCTCACCCATGACACAGGGCCACCAAGGCCCTGAGATCACGCTGCAGTGAGTGCCTCTCATGTTCAGTGAACACCTGATGCTTACTGCGCATATTTGCGCTTGGCATCTGCTACACAGGCGTCTTTGGCGTGACCCGACATGGCGTCGCAGCGCTCCTTGGCGGCTTTGTATTCAGCCTCACGCACCTTTTCATCAGCTTCCTTGCGGGTATCTGCCACATGCGCCTGCTTGCTGGCCGTATTGCTATTGGGCTCCATGCGGGCCTCTGCCACCTTCGCTGCCTCCAGCGCCTTTACATGCGCAGCCTTGGCATCTTTGGTACAGACATCTTTCGCATTGCCAGACAAGTCATCACATTTTTCCTTGGCCACGTCATAGTCAGCATCTGCCTTGGCTTTTGCCAGCTTATGGCGATTGGATTCACTGCCATCCGCACGAAAATCCAGCTCTGCCTTGGCCACCTTTTCCTGGCCGCTGGCTTGCTTTTCACAAACATCCTTGGCGTTGCCCTTCATGGACTTGCATTGCTGCTTGGCGGCTTTGTATTCCGTCTCAATGCGAGTTTTTTCAGCATCGTGCTCTGCAGGTGTAAGGGCAAATGCGGTCGAGGTCATGAATGTGGCAGCACATACAGCGATGATTTTTTGCGTGAATTGCATAAGAACTCCTTTGGATCGTTGCGGTTCATCAGAACGTAAATAGCCTTCGCAAAGACTTATTGGGTAGTGACCACTTTCGGGTGGTGCAAAACAAAATCTACAGATTTCAAAAAATCACGCCTGTCGGGCATGCAGGCACACAGCCGTGGGCATTTGCCTACGTACATGAAAAATAAGCGATTTGAATAGCACGTAGAAGTTGATGTGAAAAACAAAAAAATCCTATATCTTTCCCCGACAAATTCAGAAAATAGAATTAATAAAAATCAATTTTGTATACGCCTATTTTGTGTAAGAAAAATGGAAAATCCATTTTTGTAAAATTTGGTTGTTAAAAGTAATCAATCGAAATTTCATCCAAAATTAAGCTGCCATAACTGCTGATGGCACATAGATTTTTAATTTTTATGTGTAATTCTCAGATATCTTCATAAATATTTCAAAATTCATAGATCTACCTAAAGCATTAGTCATTCAAACTTTCATTCAATTTGATGAACAATTTCAATCCAAAGACATATATTAATTAAATTTAATTAAATGTTAACAATTAAATATTGCGAAAAATTTGGTAATACCCTGTCTGTCCTACCCGCCACTTGCCGTTCGTCGGCGATGCTTGGAACCAAGGTAAGCAACTTCCGCTTGCCTGCCAACCTGAAGGAGTAATGGAAATGTCGCAACACAAACAGCCACAGAATCCCGGCCAAAAGGAACAGCAACAGCAGCAGCAAAGCCCTAACCAGCAGCAGCAACAGCAGGCACCCAACCAGAAGAACCAACCTGGTCAGCAGCAGCAACCTCAGAAACAAAAGCAGCAATAAGCACTGCGTGAACGGCTAGGGCACGCCACTGTGCGGCCCTAGACTTTGCATTGATTGAAAAGGAGAAGGAATGCATACATCCAATACCGCTTCATCCGTCATTTCGTCAGCCCGTGTTAACGGAACCAATGTCTACAACCCTGCGGGCGAAAAACTGGGCTCTATCGATTCTTTGATGATTGACAAAATCACAGGGCAAGTACGCTACGCTGTCATGGAGTTCGGTGGTTTCTTAGGCATAGGTACTGATCTTTATCCTTTGCCTTGGCATAGCCTGAAATATGAGCCCAACCAAGGTGGTTATGTGGTCTCTGTTACCAAGGAACAGCTCAACAACGCACCACGTTACGAGAATAATACGTGGCCCGAGTACACCGACGAATATGGTCGTCGCGTGCACGATTACTACGGCGTACCGTATATCTAAAAAATCCGGTTTCCTCGCAAGCACCAACTACTACGTGTAGTTTTAAGCCAGCAATTGCTGGCTTTTTTTATAGTTAAGTATTTGTAATGAATTATTTAAAAACAATAATTTCAGTAATTGATATAAATAAAAACCAAATACTAAATTTTTTACAAGATTGCTGTTTATTTTTCAGAAAAATCAATCTAGGTGGAGTGCTGTGTGAGATTCACTGCAACCAGCCCAATGACGTTCCGAACATTCGTTTTGCCAAGATCAGTGAATCAAGAGCTGCTATCCAAAAACTCCCCCACTAAGGAGGAGTCTTCTCTGGCGCTTGGGACTGGCACAAGACCAGCCCATCAAGCAGTCGCAGCAAGTGAGCACATAGTGTGTTCCGCCACCAGAACACACGCAATTTAGCGCGCCTTAACTGGCTGTAGGGTCATTAACGCCATCGCTGCACAAGATGAGTGGCATCACCCAAAATTCGGACTCATACGGAATTCAGCGGCCGCAGCAATGCGGCCGTTTTGTTTACCCACCCCACATGGCTTGCGCGCCAGTCGGGTGCTTTTTTGTTTTGCAATACGCGTTTATGTCTGCTGACTCCCAAGTGTCCTCTTTGCGCCGAGGCCTCAAAGCCCGACACATGTCGATGATCGCCATTGGCGGCTCTATCGGCACCGGCCTGTTTGTGGCCTCTGGCGCCACCATCTCTCAAGCAGGCCCCGGCGGCGCGCTGCTGGCGTATTGCGTCATCGGTCTGATGGTTTACTTCTTGATGACCAGCCTGGGCGAGATGGCCTCGCACCTGCCCGTCTCGGGCTCGTTTGCCACCTATGGCGCTAAATATGTGGACGAGGGTTTTGGCTTCGCGCTGGGCTGGAACTATTGGTACAACTGGGCCGTCACCATTGCGGTGGACTTGGTTGCCGCCCAGTTGGTGATGGCTTACTGGTTCCCCGAAATCAACGGCTTGCTGTGGAGTGCGCTGTTTCTGGCGCTGATGTTTGGCCTGAACTCGCTGTCCTCCAAGGGCTTTGGTGAGTCAGAGTTCTGGTTTGCCGCCATCAAAGTGGTGACCGTGCTGATCTTTATTGCTATTGGTCTGCTGATGGTGTTTGGCATCATGACGGGCGGCGCACCCGATGGCATCTGGGGCAATATTGCCAACTTCACCGCAGGTGATGCACCGTTTGCCGGCGGCTTTGCAGCGCTGATTGGTGTGGCCATGATTGTGGGCTTCTCGTTCCAGGGCACTGAGCTGATTGGCATTGCCGCAGGCGAATCGGAAGACCCTGCCAAGAACGTTCCTCGCGCTGTGCGCAAGGTGTTCTGGCGCATTCTGCTGTTTTATGTGTTCGCCATTTTGATCATTGGCCTGCTGGTGCCCTATACCGACCCCAAGTTGCTACGCAATGATCTGGGCGACATCAGCGTCAGCCCCTTCACCCTGGTGTTTGAGCGTGCCGGTCTGCTGGGCGCGGCTGCCGTGATGAATGCGGTGGTGCTCACTTCGGTGCTGTCCGCCGGCAACTCGGGCATGTATGCCTCGACCCGCATGCTGTATGCCCTGGCCAAGCAAGGCATGGCTCCCAAGCTGTTTGCACGCGTCAACAGCCACGGCGTACCCATCATGGCGCTGATTGCTACTACCGTGATCGCAGCCCTGTGCTTTTTCACCAATGTGTTCAGCCCTGAGTCGGTCTACATCTGGCTGCTGAACCTGTCGGGCATGTGCGGCTTTATCGCCTGGCTGGGTATTGCCATCAGCCACTACCGCTTCCGCCGCGCCTGCGTGGTGCAAGGCTTTGACACCCACCAGCTGCCCTACCGTGCAGCGGCCTTCCCGGTGGGCCCCATCTTTGCGTTTGTGCTGTGCCTGATCATTACCTTGGGCCAGAACTATGGTGCTTTCCTGGAAGACACGATTGACTGGACCGGCGTTGTTGCCACCTACATTGGCATTCCCCTGTTCCTGGTCATCTGGTTGGGCTACAAATTCAGCAAGGGCACCCGCTTTGTGAAGCTGGAAGAGATGGACATCAGCGGCGGCCGTTAAGCCCCGTCATGCCCTTGCCGCAAAGCCGCCTGCACGCAGGTGGCTTTTTTTATGCCTTGGCGTTCACAAAAAAGTGAGCTGTTAGTGCCTTATGTGCAAAGGCTTCAAGCAAATTAAGCGTTGAAACCTATATTAGATAAGCGCAAACAGCTCCTTTTTTCTATGTCCGCTGCAATGGCCGCATGTGCTGGTGCGACATTGCGGCGCACTAAAATGTGCCGCCATGTTCCTCGCTCCCTTGTCCAAGCTGTATTACGGCTACCGCACTTCACAGCGGTAGGGAGTTTCTTCGTCCTGATCCGCCTTCAAGCGGATGAGCGACATCAAGGCTGTGCACACAGTCACATCGGGATTTCTCTTGCAGGCGGCTCCTTTTTTCCAAGGTTCTGCCATGTCCCCCACTCCACCCCTTGACTCCGATGTGTTCGCACTGCTGCAAGAGCGCGGCTTTGTGCACCAATGCACCGATGAAGCAGGCATTCGCCAGCAATTTACGCGGCGCAAAGTGACGGCTTACCTCGGTTTTGACGCCACGGCCGACAGCCTGCACGTAGGCCACCTGCAAGGCCTGATGCTGATGCGCTGGCTGCAAAAAGCCGGTCACACGCCGCTGCTGCTGATTGGTGGTGCCACCACCCGCATTGGTGACCCCAGCTTTCGCGACACCAGCCGCCCCGTGCTGGATACCGCCAGCATTGCGCACAACATGCAGGGGATTGGCCAAGCCTTCACGCGCTATCTGGGCGCGGATGTGCAGGTGGTGGACAACGCGCAATGGCTCGACGGACTGGGTTACCTGGAGTTTTTGAGCATGGCGGGCAAGCACTTTTCGGTCAACCGCATGCTCACCTTCGATGCCATTCGCAGTCGTCTGGAGCATTCGCTATCGTTTCTGGAGTTTGGCTACACCCTGCTGCAAGCCTATGATTTTGTGGAGCTGGCCCAGCGCTTTGACTGCACGCTGGAGGTGGGCGGTGCAGACCAGTGGGCCAACATCATCAACGGTGTGGAGCTGGGCCGCAAAGCCGCCAACCTGCAGCTATACGGCATGACCATGCCGCTGCTGGCCACCAGCGATGGCAAAAAAATGGGCAAATCAGCCGCTGGGGCTGTCTGGCTGAATGCAGACCGCCTGTCGCCTTTTGACTTCTGGCAATTCTGGCGCAACACCGATGACCGCGACGTACAGCGCTTTCTGGCCCTGTTTACCGAGCTGCCTATGGACGAAGTGCGTCGTTTGGGCTGCCTGCAAGGCGTTGAACTGAACGCCGCCAAAATCATCTTGGCCAACGAAGCCACACGCTTGGCCCACGGTGCACAAGCGGCCACTGCCGCAGCGCAAGGCGCGCAGTCCATCCACACGGCTCCAGCGCAGCACAACAACGACCACCTGCCCCAGGCCATCATCAGCCTGCAAGCCGTGCAAAACGGCATGTCCGTGGCCGAAGTGGTGCAACTGGCAGGCTTGGCCCCCTCACGCAGCGAAGCGCGGCGTTTGGCCGAAGGGGGTGGCCTGCGCATCAACGGCGAGAAAGTGCAAGCCCATGACGAGCTAGATCGCAGCGCGACACGCTGGGTATTGAGCGCAGGCAAAAAGCGCCATGTGCAAGTGATAGCCCAATAAACCGCCGCGCAGCCCCAAAGAAAAAGCCCGTGGCATACACCACGGGCTTTGCATGTACCAGCAACGTGACAGGGCTTAAGCCTTCAACGCACCCAGCACCTCATCCAGCATCTTCTTGGCATCACCAAACAGCATGCGGTTGTTGTCCTTGTAGAACAGCGGATTGTCTACACCTGCATAACCCGAGGCCATGGAGCGCTTCATCACGATGGACGTTTTGGCCTTCCACACTTCCAGCACCGGCATGCCGGCGATGGGGCTTTCGGGGTCGTCCTGGGCGGCGGGGTTCACGATGTCGTTCGCACCGATGACGATGGCCACATCGGTCTCGGGGAAGTCTTCGTTGATCTCGTCCATCTCCATCACGATGTCGTAGGGCACTTTGGCTTCGGCCAGCAGCACGTTCATGTGACCCGGCATGCGGCCTGCCACGGGGTGAATCGCAAAGCGCACTTGCACGCCCTTGTCGCGCAGGGTCTTGGTGATTTCGTTGACCGTGTGCTGGGCCTGGGCTACGGCCATGCCGTAGCCAGGCACGATGATGACGCTCTTGGCATCGCGCAGCATCTCGGCAGTTTCAGCCGCGCTGACAGGCGAGACTTCACCTTGTGGCTCGGCCGCCGCCGCATCACCACTTTTCTTGGCCGGCGCGCCGGAGCCAAAGCCGCCGGCAATCACGCTGATGAAGTTGCGGTTCATGGCTTGGCACATGATGTAGCTCAGGATGGCACCCGAGGAGCCCACCAGCGCGCCGGTCACGATCAGCAGGTCATTGCCCAGCATGAAGCCGGTGGCCGCAGCCGCCCAGCCCGAGTAGCTATTGAGCATGGACACCACCACGGGCATGTCCGCACCGCCGATGGCCATCACCATGTGCACGCCAAACAGCAGCGCAATCACGGTCATGACGATCAAAGGCAGCATGCCGTCGGCCACAGTTTCAGCGCGCAGGAACTCGCGGCCAAACCAGATCACCACCAGCAGCGCGACCAGATTGAGCCAGTGGCGTGCAGGCAGCAGCAGCGGCTTACCGCCGATCTTGCCGTTGAGCTTGCCAAAGGCAATGAGCGAGCCCGAGAACGTGACCGCACCAATCAAAATGCCCACGTAGATTTCTACCTCGTGAATGGCTTTTTCTGCGCCGCTCAACTGGATGGAGGTATCCACATAGCTGGCAAAACCGACCAAGCAGGCAGCCAAACCCACCAGGCTGTGCATCAGCGCCACCAGCTCGGGCATCTGGGTCATCTTCACCACCTTGGCGGCATACAGACCGATGCCACCGCCGACGACCAGCGCACCGACGATCCACGCCATGCCCTCCGCAGTGACACGCGGGCCAAACACGGTGGCCACAATGGCCAGCGTCATGCCCAGCATGCCAAACAGATTGCCGCGGCGCGAAGTTTCAGGGTTGGACAAGCCACCCAGGCTCAAGATAAACAAAATAGCGGCGCCCAGATAGGCCACCGTTGCAAGACTTTGGGACATTGAAATGCTTCCTCTTGTAGTTATTACTTGCGGAACATGGCCAGCATGCGGCGTGTCACCGCAAAGCCACCAAACATGTTGATGGCCGTGAGCACCAGTGCCGCAAATGCCAGCCACGTGATCAGGCTGTCAGGCCGCCCTTCGCTGCCCGCAGCAGGCGAGGCAATCTGCACCAGCGCGCCGATGGCGATGATGGAAGAGATGGCGTTGGTCACACTCATCAGCGGTGTGTGCAGCGCGGGCGTCACATTCCACACCACCATGTAGCCGATGAAGCAAGCCAGCACGAACACCGTGAAGTGCCCCAGGAAGGCTGCCGGAGCGTAAGCACCAATGAACCAGAAAGCCACGGCCGCCACCGCAAAAATGATGGCCAGCGTCTTGGCAGGCAAGGGGCCAGAAGCACCGTGGCCATGGCCGCTCTTTTTCTGCTCAACGGGCGCTGCCGCAGGCTTGGGAGCGGGTGCCAGTGCAGCTTTCAGCGGCGGTGCAGGCCAAGTCACTTCGCCTTGCTTGATCACCGTGAGGCCGCGAATGGCGTCGTCTTCCATGTTGACCACAGCCACGCCATCCTTGGCCTTGCACAGCTCTTCCGTCAGGCGCAGCAAGTTGGTGGCATACAGCGTAGACGACTGTTTGGCCAGGCGCGAAGCCAGATCGGTGTAGCCAATGATGGTCACACCGTGGCGCACCACGGCTTCATCGCGCACCGTCAGTTCGCAGTTACCGCCCTGCTCGGCGGCCATGTCCACAATCACGCTGCCGGGCTTCATGCTCTGCACCATCTCGGCGGTAATCAGCTTGGGCGCAGGCTTGCCGGGGATCAGCGCGGTCGTGATGATGATGTCGGCATCCTTGGCCTGCTCGGCATACATGGCACGCTGCGCGGCTTGGAAGCCTTCGCTCATCACCTTGGCGTAACCGCCGCCGCCCGAACCGTCTTCCTCGTAGTCCACCTTCACAAATTCGCCGCCCAGCGACTTGACCTGGTCAGCCACCTCGGCACGCGTGTCGTTGGCGCGCACGATGGCGCCCAAGTTGGCGGCGGTACCGATCGCCGCCAGACCGGCCACGCCTGCACCGGCAATGAACACCTTGGCTGGCGGCACCTTGCCTGCCGCCGTGATCTGGCCGTTGAAGTAGCGGCCAAAGGCGTTGGCGGCCTCAATCACAGCGCGGTAGCCAGAGACGCCCGCCGTCGAAGTCAGTGCGTCCATCTTCTGCGCACGGCTGAGCGTGCGCGGCAGGCAGTCAATCGCCAGCACGGTGGCATTTTTGGCAGCCAGCTGCTGCATCAACTCCGGGTTTTGCGCAGGCCAGATGAAATCAATCAGCGTCGTGCCTTCGCGCATCAACGCCACTTCTTCGGTGCTGGGTGGACGCACCTTGAAGACGATGTCCGAGGCCGCCCACAACGCAGCTGCGTCGTCGATGATCTCCGCACCCGCAGCGCGGTAGGCGTCATCGCTGAAGTTGGCGGCATCACCGGCACCGGCCTGCACCGCCACGGTAAAGCCCAGCTTGATCAGCTTTTCCACCACATCGGGCACGGTGGCCACACGCTTTTCCAAAGGAAAAGTTTCCTTTGGCACGCCAATGCGCTGGGGCGGGTGTGCGAGAGGATCTTGCATATAAGAAATCTCCTGAAGACAAGTTTTTTATGGGTTGTCGCGATGTGGTGCTGCGCCCGTATTGCGCGTGCGCCATCGCGTGAGCGCCGCTGGCAACTTTTGGAATGCAGCGGCATCGGTAGAGAGGGTTCACAAGCCCATGGTCACGGATAGGGGCAAGCGCTTGGAAACATTCGCTAAATGGTAGCCGCAAGAATGCGTTTGCTTGCGGCATACGCACCACAGCGGTGCACAAAAAGCCGTTTGCGCACACAGCATTCGTGCTGCACTTTTTAGGTGCATACAGAGTGCGCAACGTCGTTTGGCACGCCAAAATCTGCGAGCCAACGCAGATGGGCATGCCCCTACTCTTTGGCATTGATTCATGCAAATCACACATAAAGCTATCGGATTTTAGCTGGGCCCTTCGCACCGCTTGCCCGTCATCGAACTCAAAAAGAGAAGCTGCCAGCGCTTTATTTGCAGCTGCCTCATGATTCTTTTAGTCTAAAAATCAGCAATAACAAGCGCTCACAGCTATATTTTTTGAAGTCATCAAGCACCCAAAGGCATCTCTGCGCGCTTGAGGGTGCGCAGCACAAACATGGACTGGCTGTGCTGAATGCCTTTGATTTTGTAGAGCTTCTCGCGCAGCAGGCGTTCGTAATCGCGCGTGTCTTTGACCATGACGCGCAGCAAATAGTCGTAAGTGCCCGACACCAGGTGCGCTTCCACCACTTCGGGAATGGTGGCCAGTTGCTCACCAAACTTTTCCAGCGTGTTGTCGCTGTGGCTGTTGAGCGTGACCATCAGCAGCACCGTATCGTTCAGGCCCAGTGCCTGCGGGTTCAGACGCACGGTATAGCCTTCAATCACACCCTCATCTTCCATGCGCTTGATGCGCGTCCAGCATGGCGAGGGACTCAAGCCCACGGCCTGCCCTATTTCTTGCAGGCTGGCCCGTGCATTGCGCTGCAATTGCGCGATGATTTTTCTGTCAATTTTGTCCATGCAGCAAATTTTGCTGCAAATATCAATTTCACATAATATTTTTCTGTATTCACTGCAATTTCATAGCATGACAGCAACATTTTTTGCGTTGCAACATGCACACTTCAAGGCATGGAAGCAACGCCTACCGGCGATGTACAACGCCATTTCATCGCCACGGCAATTTACCGTTTGCCCGCTGCTATGTGACCATCGCGCTATGCACTACGCAAAAAGGCCGATCTGCAATATCCCTCGCAGATCGGCCTTTTTGTTGGCCATTCAACACCTGCTTGACTGGTAGTCAAATCAGGCGTTAACGCTGATACCACCAGCGTTAGCAGCTATTTATTTGTTGGCATCTTCGGCCACCTGCGCCAGTGCCAGCGCTTCTTGCCCGCCCAGCGCCTTCCACAAGGTAACGCGGTTGATTTGCTCCGACAGACGCAAGCTGATGAGGGTTTGCTGCGCCGCGTACAGGCTGCGCTGCGCATCCAGCACGGTGAGGTAGTTGTCTACCCCGGCTTGAAACCGAGCATCTGACAGATCAAAAGCCTTTTGCGTGGCCAGCACCATGCCGGTTTGTGCACCCAGTCGCTCGCCCCACTGCGCACGGTCTGCCAGCGCATCCGCCACTTCCTTGAAAGCGGTTTGCACGGCTTTTTCGTACTGCGACAGGGCGATGCGCTGGTTGGCCTCGGCCACCTGCACGCCGGCACGCAAGCGGCCACCTTCAAAAATCGGCAGCTTAATTTGCGGCATAAAGCTCCAGGTGCTGGTGCCGCCACCAAACAGCGCATCCAGCTCACGGCTGCCCGAGCCCACACTGCCCGTCAGCGTGATGCTGGGGAACAAGGCCGCACGCGCCGCCCCAATATTGGCATGCATGGCGCGCAGATTGTGTTCGGCCGCCAGCACATCGGGGCGTTGCAACAGCACGCTGGATGGCAAGTCTTGCGGCGCAGGCAGCAACGCCAGGTTATTGGCATCGTTCACGGCCAATGTCTGCGCACTGGGCAGCAGTTGCGCAGGCACGGTGCCCCCTACCAGCAGTTGCAATGCATTGCGATCGCGCGCGACTTGCGAGGTATAGGCGGCCACATCAGCGCGTGCGGTTTCTACTGTCGACATGTTTTGCGCCAGCACCAGCCCCGAGGTGGAGCCAATCTCAAACATGCGCCGGGTCAGCTCGTACGCTTTTTCGCGGCTGGCCAAGGTGTCCTGCGCCAGTTGCAAGCGCGCCAGGTCAGCAGCCAGCGTCAGCCAGGCGTTGCTGACATCGGCCACCAGGCCAATGTGCACATTGCGCTGGTTTTCCTCGGACTGCAAAAACGCCTGCAGGCCCGCTTCGCTCAGATTGCGTACACGGCCCCAGAAATCAATTTCATAGCTGGTAAAGCCCAGCTGCGCCGTGTACTGCTCGCTGACGGCAGATTGGCCTGAGCTACTCAAGTCTGCACTGCTGCGGCTGCGCGTACCCTGCCCTTGCGCAGTAATGCTGGGCAGCAAATCGGCACGCGTAATGCCGTACTGCGCCCGTGCTTTTTCCATGCTGTCCAGCGCCACACGCAGGTCACGGTTGTGGCTCAGCGCCAGTGCCACCACTTCTCGCAATGATGTGCTCTGGATCCAGGTCTGCGCTTGCCCATAGCGCAATGCGGCATCACTGGCTTGCACCGGCACACCGGCTTGGCTGGCTACGGTATCCGGCACGATGTCAGCCGGTTGCGCGTATTTGGGCGCCAAATTACATGCCGACAACAACGCGGCAGCCACGGCGGCGGCCACCACGGGCCGCATCTTCAAAGTCTGTGTCATGCGGTGGTTTCCTGTGTCGTAGCGGGGGTGCCAGTGGCGTCATCCGTGCGGCTGCGGCTCTTGAACCACGAACGCACCAGCAAGAAGAACACCGGCACCATGAACAAGCCCAGCACCGTGGAAGCCACCGTGCCGCCCAGCACGGCGGTACCAATCGCATTGCGGCCACCCGCACCAGCGCCGGTGCCCAAGGCCAGCG
>JAFAGF010000091.1 GCA_023422975.1 Pseudomonadota bacterium | reverse complement strand
CACCTCACAGGTTTTCAACAAAGGCATGGGGTCTGGTTTTTTCTTCGCAAACGAATCACCGCCAAACACCTGTTCGAACAAATCTTCCAACCCTTTGGCTGCCAGCAAAGGGCGCGTAAAAGCCATGGGTTTATTGGTTACACAGGCTAGGCGCAGCCCTGCAGCTTTCAGCGCTTGCAAGCCCTGTTTCACACCGGCATACACGGCCGAGTGCTCGCCATTGATCGCGATGTAATGGTGTTCATAACGCGCCAGCGCAGCCGTAAACAGCGCCTGCACCGCTTCTTCCAGACCTTGGGCCGGATGGCCCGACTGGGCCAATACGTGGGCCAGCACACTGCGCAGCAAATGTTCCGTGCCTTTGCCCACCATGTGCTCCACCTCGCTGGCAGGCAAACCGGGCAGTTGCAGATCGGCCAGCATGCGGGTGATTGCTTCTGCAAAATCACCAATGGTGTCCACCATGGTGCCATCCAGATCCACGATCACCGCATCTACATCGACAGATTTGCAGGAAGGTCCTGCAGGAAATTGCACGCGCATAAACTTCAAATTTCATAGCTTTCAGCGCAATACAGACAAGCGCTAGAAGCCAAAAACACTCAAAACCCATCGCTACAGCAGATGGCTCATTAGGGGCTGCAAGCCCTTGCCCCGCATTATCTCTAGCGATAACAGGCTGCGCCCCGCTCCCAGCCCGCATAAAAAAGCCTTCCCGCACCAGGCTGGGAAGGCTTTGCTGTCGCAAAGAGAAAAAGGCGGAAATCCTCTGCGCAACCCTATCGATCAAGCTGCCAAGTTGGCACGCATCTGTTCAATCACGGCTTGGTAATCTGGCTTACCAAAAATGGCGCTGCCCGCCACAAACGTGTCAGCACCCGCGTTGGCCACAGCGCGGATATTGCCTTCCTTGATGCCGCCATCCACCTCCAGGCGAATGTCTTTGCCACATGCATCAATACGTTTGCGAACAGCTTCCACCTTGCGCAAGGCGCTATCAATAAAGCTTTGACCACCAAAGCCGGGGTTCACACTCATCAGCAAGATCAGATCCAAGTCTTCAATCACCCAGTCCAGCACATCGAGGGGCATGGCGGGATTGAAGGTCAGCCCCGCCTTGACACCGTGGGACTTGATGTTCTGGATGCTGCGATGCACATGGGCCGAGGCATCGGGGTGGAAGCTGATGTAGTCAGCCCCGGCCTTGGCAAAGGCAGTGGCCAACTCGTCCACAGGTTGCACCATCAGGTGCACGTCAATCGGCACAGGTTTGCCATCGGGCGTTACGGCATGGGGCTTGAGCGCTTGGCACACCATGGGGCCAAAGGTCAAATTCGGCACGTAATGGTTGTCCATGACGTCAAAGTGGATCCAGTCTGCGCCAGCAGCAACAACGTTGCGAACCTCTTCACCCAAACGGGCGAAGTCAGCTGACAAGATAGAGGGGGCGATGCGGTAGGTGGGGTTCATGATGGGGCAATTGTCGCAGTTACCATAGCCACATGCCGATGTATGAGTTTCTGATCCAAGTGCAAGCGCACTACGACGCCGAGCAGTCCATGCCCCAACGTGGGCTGTATCGCTTCGCTTACACGATCACCATCACCAACGCTGGCCAGATTGCGGCCCAGCTCATCGCGCGCCACTGGCTCATCACCGATGGCCACCAAGCGCAGCAAGAAGTCCACGGTCTGGGCGTGGTGGGCCGCCAGCCTTTGCTGCAGCCCGGTGAAAGTTTTACCTATAGCAGTGGCTGTGAGCTGCGCACGCCCACCGGCCATATGCAAGGGCGCTATGTGTGCGTCACCGAAGAGGGCGAGACTTTTGATGCCCCTATTGCCCGGTTTACGCTGGGTGCCGAGCACGCCGGTGACGGTGACAGTACTGACCCCATTCCCCAGCCTACTTCCCCGACGTTGCACTGAATGCCAAGAAAAGCCCATGACCTCCCCCGCCTGCTCGCGGAACTCAATCCTGCGGCAGAGCTGGCTGAACGCCACCTCTGGCTGATCCATGTTCTGGAATGGATTGGCGCTGCGGAGCCCTCCGTCGAGGTGGCGGTGGGCCGCGTGGAAGCCTTGGTGCAAGCGGTAGAAAGCGACAGCGAGCTGCGACAGCGCTTGCAAGCGTGGTGGCTGACTTTTATTGACCGCGTAGACATCACGACGCTGCTGGCCGATTTCGGTTTTGCCCCGCGCACCGCCATGATCACCGAACTGTCGGAGCGCCTGCGCAACAAGTTGTTGCCCGGCACACCGGAGACGATTGACGCCTCCGAGTTGTTCTCCATCTCCATGCCGCGCGAGTTCGATGCGCGCTGGCTGGTCGCCTTGCCGGAGCCCTTGCTGCAGCGCTTGGGTGCACTGCTGGCCCCGGCGGACAGCCAAGGTGCCGGTTTCTGGCAACACGCCTTGCTCAATGCCATCACCTATTGCGCTGGGCAAATTCTGGCCAATGGTTTTGCCCCCGAGCTGCGTTTGCGCATGAGTGAAGAAGCCCGCGATCAGCGTGCTTTTCATGACTTGATCCGCGACGTGGAAAGCCTGCGCGTAGAAGTGCTGCACGGGCTGCGCACCACGGATCGCCTGGAAGCGGCCGAGAAGCGTTTGCGTGAGCGGCTGGATGCCTGCCGTGCCGCGATTGGCACGGTGTACAACCACTTTGGCGATGACGGCATCTCTGTGGGCCTGGTGTTCCGCGTGCGCCAACTGCGCACGCGCATTGTGCGTATCCGCCAGTTGCTGGACTGTCTGACCTCTGCACACCCGGAGCAAGATGCCATGCGCTTGCTCGCCGGTTTCGTCAGCGTCGGGCGTGAGCGGCGCAGCCTGCGCTCCTTGATCTCCACCAACACCTCGCTGCTGGCCGCCAAAGTGACCGAGCGCAGCGCTGAAACGGGCGAACACTACATCACCCGCAACGGCAAGGAATATCTGCAGATGTTGCGCCAAGCCGCTGGCGGTGGTTTGGTCATGTCGGTCACCACCATGGTGAAGTTTGGTTTGGCCGCCTTGGCGTTTTCTGCGTTTTGGGGTGGCTTTTGGGCGGGCATCAATTACGCCATCAGCTTTGTGCTGATTAAGTTGCTGCACTTCACCGTGGCCACCAAACAGCCCGCCATGACAGCCCCCGCCATGGCGGCCAAGCTCAAGGACATCAACGAGCAAGGGGCTATAGACAGTTTTGTGGACGAAGTGGCCAATTTGACGCGCACCCAAGTGGCGGCCATTTTGGGCAACGTGCTGATCGTGTTTCCTGGTGCGCTGGGGCTGGCCCTGCTCTACCACTACGCGTTTGGCACCCCGCCACTGGATGAGGTGCATGCCACCCAGGTGCTGGACTCATTGAGTTTGCTGGGCCCCTCGCTGCTGTTTGCGGCATTTACGGGTGTCTTGCTTTTCTTGAGCAGCCTGATTGCTGGCGGGGTGGAGAACTGGTTTGTACTCAACCGGTTGGACTCGGCCATGCGTTACAACCCCACAATCACGCGCCTGCTGGGAGGGCAACGCGCCAAGCGCTGGAGCATTTTTTGGCGCAACAACATTTCGGGCTTTGCCGCCAATATTTCGCTGGGTTTGATGCTGGGGCTGGCGCCTGCCATTGCAGGGTTTTTCGGCTTGGGGCTGGAGGTGCGACATGTCACACTGTCCTCTGGGCAACTGGGCGTTGCCGGAGCTACCTTCGGCTGGTCCATGATCCACGACGATGCGTTTTGGTGGGCCGTGGCGATGCTGCCCTTCAATGGTGCCATCAATGTGCTGGTGAGCTTTTATCTGGCATTCCGCATGGCATTGCGTGCGCACAATATCAATGGCGTAGAGCGTTCACGCATCTACGCAGCCATTCGCCACCGCCTGCGCAAGCGCCCTTTGAGCTTCTTCAAGCCCTGAGGGGCTCAGGCGGCCCCGTCCAGCGCTTGCGCTGCTTCACCGTAAGGGCGTGGTGATGATCTCTTTGGCGCTGCGCACACAGCGCAAGCCTCGGCAATTCGCGTGTACTTCAATGCACGCTGCGCCACCCGCTGCAAACGCATGGCGCTTGCCTGCCCACGCAATGGTGTAGAGATCGCACACGCCCTCTCAGGAGACAACGAAAAGGATGAAGGCATGACCGAAGACCCAAGCTTCTGGGCCCAATGGCTCAAACCCTCCGCAGGTTTTGACACCTTGCACTGGTCGCTGCTGCTGGCAGTGGCCTCTTTGGTGGGCTATTTGCTGCAGCGCCATCTCAATATGCCCAAGGTGCTGGGCTATGCCGCCGTCGGCACCCTGGCAGGCTTTCTGGGCTTCAGCGCCACCGCCTGGCCCCTGCAAGGCCCAGCGCTGTTCTTGCTGGAGTTGGGGGTTTCCATCGTGCTGTTTGAATGTGGCGGACGCATTACGCTGCGCTGGTTTCGCCACAACCCCATGGTGCTGGTGCAAAGCCTGACCGAGGCCGCACTCACCTATGGAGCGGTGTATTTCACCTTGCGCTGGCTGGATGTGCCTGCGGCCACTGCCACCCCGCTGGCGCTGATTGCCATGGCGGCATCACCTGTCGTGCTGGCACGCGTCATCAACGACACACGCGCCGTCGGCCCAGTCACCGACCGCGCCATGGTGCTGGCCACCCTTTCCACCTTGTATGCACTGACTTTGGGCAGTGC
>JAFAGF010000071.1 GCA_023422975.1 Pseudomonadota bacterium | reverse complement strand
CGCCAGCAATACGGCATGCGCCTGTTTACCGAAATCAGCCTCGGGCTGTATGCCCTGCTGTGTGTGCTGCACCTGTTTCTGGGCAGCACTGGCAGCCTGCTGTGGCTGCGCGGTGCCAGCGGACTGGCTGCAGCGGCCTGCACCTCCTTAGGCACGCTGTACATGCTGCAGGCCATGCCACGTGTGTATGTCCTCAAAATGCTGGTGCTGGGGGTGGGTGTCAGCCAACTGGCAACGCCGTTGGCATGGCTGCTTTCACCCAGCCTGCTCAACCACGGTCAATGGCACAACCTGTACATGCTGGAAGCAGGGCTGGCGCTGCTGTCCTTTGCGGCGGTGGTGCTGCTCAAGCTGCCTTCCGGGGTGTATGTCAAAGCTTTTGAACGCATGGATTTTGTGAGCATGGCGCTCTTGATTCCCGGCGTTGGATTGCTGGTAGCTTTCCTGGTGCAAGGCAGCCTGCGCTGGTGGCTGGATGCGCCAGAACTGGCCTGGCTGCTGATAGGCGCCATCGGTCTGCTCAGTGCAGGCTTGTACCTGGAGCACCACCGTCCTCACCCCATGCTGCAAACACGCTGGTTCACCGAAGGTGCCACCATCCGCTTTGTACTGGGCGCCATCGTGCTGCGTTTTTTGACAACGGAGCAAAGCTACGGCGTAGTCGGCATGATGCGCACCCTGGGAATGACACCCGAACAAATGCAGCCGCTTTTTGCGGTGATTTTTGTAGGCACCGTCTTGGGCATCGTGCTTTCGGCCGCCTCTTTCGGCATGAAAACCGTGGGGGTCCAGATGATGGCCGCCATCGCTTTGCTGGGCATTGCGGCCTACCTGGACTTTGGCCGCACCAGCCTGGACAGGCCCCAGGACTTTTTCGTCAGCCAGTTCTTGATGGCCGTGGGATCGGGCATCTTCATGGGCCCCTTGATGTTCGTCGGCATTGCGCAGGGGCTCAAAAACGGGACGCACTTCATGCTCACCGCGATTGTCACCATCTCTATCACGCAAAGTCTCGGCGGGTTGATGGGTTCGGCCGTGCTGGGCACGTACGAAACCTACCGCCAGCACGCCTACTCTGCGGTGCTGGTCGAGCAAGTTGACCCCACGCGTGCACCTGTGGCCCAACGCTTGCAGCAACAGCAGCAAGCGCTGGGCGCACACATCACCGACCCACAGCTGCGCAGCGCCCAAGCTGCCGCACAACTGGCCCAAACCGTGCGCCGCGAAGCCCATGTGCTGGCCTACAACGATGTGTTTCGCGTAGTGGCTTACGTGGCGCTGGCGTATTTGCTGTGGTCACTGCTGGTGCTGGGCCAGACCAAGCTAGTTGCCGCACGGGCTGCCAAGCATGCGACCGACAACCCGCATGACGTCGGTACCGATGCCGCCGTGGAGCCCGATGCGCAGCCACCTTCCCCCCAGACGCCTTCCATGGCAACGGCACCCAGCCGCTAACCCCCCCAGACCTGCTCCCCATAACAACCTATTACACGTTTTTCCATGAGCACCGATACACCCCACACAGCCCCTGCACCCCATGCACCACAGGCCGCGGCCATCCCCAAGAAAGAGCGCCCCACCCTGCGCAGCGCTTTGATGGCGGTCGCCATCGCTGGGGTTGGCATCTTGCTGGTGCTACGCGCCTGGAATGTCGGGCCGTTTCAGACGGCAGATATCTCCACCGACAACGCCTATGTGCGCGGTCAAGTCACGGTGCTGGCACCCCAGGTCAACGGGTACGTGACCGACGTGCTGGTGCGAGACTTTGAGCATGTGCGTGCGGGCCAGCCCTTGGTACAGATTGATCGCCGCAGCTATGAAGCAGCCTTGGCCCAAGCCCAGGCCCAACTGGCCAATGCCCGCGCACAGCTGGCCAACTCTGCGCAAGCGCAATCCCAAAACCGCGCCACCCTGCAAGCCAAGCGCGCCAGCTTGCGTGCGACCCAGGCCGAGACCGAACGTGCGCAGGCCGAGCTGCAGCGCATGCAAACCTTGGCCGCCCAGGGTGCCGTAGCCCTGAACGACCGCGACCGCGTGCGCGCCACCGCGCACTTGGCGCAGTCCAACACCGACAAAGCCCAGGCCGACATTGCTATCACCGAAGAAGCCATCAAGGCCACCGAAGTCAACCGCGATGCGCTGGAAGCCGCCGTGCAAATGGCACAAGCACAGGTGCGCCAGGCAGAGATTCATCTGGAAAACACCACCGTGCGTGCACCTGCAGACGGCCAGATCAGCGAAGCCAGCGTGCGCCAGGGCCAGTATGTCAGCGCTGGCAGCCAGCTGCTGTATGTGGTGCCCCCCACCTTGTGGGTGGTTGCCAACTTCAAAGAAACCCAGACTGCCCAGGTTCGCATTGGCCAGCGTGCCTATTTCACCGTGGATGCGCTGGATGACGCCGAACTCACAGGTACCGTCAACGAAATTGCGCCCGCTACCGGCTCTGAGTTCGCCGTCCTCAAAGGCGACAACGCCACGGGCAACTTCACCAAAGTGGTGCAACGCCTGCCGATCAAAATCGTGATCGACAGCGACCAAGTCTTGAGCCAGCGACTGCGCCCCGGAATGTCGGTCATCGCCCACATTGACACGGCCAGCACCGTGCAGCCAACCGCCTCCGCACCAGCAACCCAAGACAATGTCTAAAAAAATAGCTTCTAACGCTTAGCTGATAAGCGTTAGAAGCCAATTTCATTCATATTTATAGGCACCCCGCTGGCGCTGGCAGGCAACCGCCTCAATGCATGCCCGCAAACAGCGGATACAGCGACAGCAGCAACAAAAACGCCATCACTCCATTAAAAATCTGCAGCGCACGCGCAGATTGCAGCCAGCGCCCAATGCCGCTGCCAAACAAGGTCCACACACTGATGCAAGGGTAGTTCACCACCAGCATCACCACCGCACCCAGCCACAAACTGCTCCAATAGGCATTCGGGGAGGTATAGGCCGCCACCACCCCCACCGACATCAGCCACGCCTTGGGGTTGACCCACTGGAAAGCCGCTGCCTGCAGCACGCTCAAAGGTTTCGGCTTGGCATCGGTCGATTGCGCACGCCCTGAGGTGGCAATCTTCCAGGCCAGCCAGATCAAATAGGCCGCGCCCACATACTGCAGCACGGTGTACAGCTGGGGCATCTGCTCAAACACCGCACCCAGCCCTGCCCCCACCATCAGCAGCATGAGCGAGCAGCCCAGCGTAATGCCCAGCATGTGGGGAATGCTGCGCTGGTAGCCAAAGTTGGCACCGGAGGCTGTCAGCATCACATTGTTGGGGCCGGGCGTGATGGAGCTGACAAAAATAAACGTCGCCAAGGGCAACAAAGCGGGGCTGCTGGTCAGCGCAGAAACATCGAACGGCAAATTCATACAAGGCTCCGGGAATGCAATGCTTGCATGCTAGAGGTATTTAGCCATACAGTAGCAGTACAGATCACCAAGTCACTTTACTTACTGTATGGCTCAAAACACCCAGACAGTTGCCAGCAATCCACTAGGCTGGCAGCCCCAACGCGCCTCCGGCATGCCTCCGTTGGTGGATCAACTGGTACATCACTGCCAACAATTGCTGCAAAGCCACAGCCTGCGGGCTGGCACACGCCTGCCCTCGGTGCGCCAATTGGCAGACCACACCGGCGTCAGCCGCGATACGGTGGTGCAAGCCTATGACCGCCTGGTGGCCCAGGGTGGTATCCATTCACGCCCCGGCGCTGGCTTTTATGTGAGCACCCAGCGCTTTCCCCATAAGGGCTCCACCCCTAAAAACCTTCAAACCCCGAGCCTGGCAGCCGATGCCGCTTTTGACACGCCATTTTTGCTGCGCAGCATTTTTCGCCAGCACGATGGGGTGCATTTCGATGGCAGCACGGGCATGCTGCCCGCCCACTGGATGGACCACGACATGCTGGGTGCCGCCATACGTGCCGTGGGCCGCAGTGCCGGCATGCAACTGCTGAGCTATGGCGCGCCACAGGGCTATGCGCCGCTGCGCCAGCAACTGTCGGCGTATCTGATGACACAGGGGCTGGCGGTAGACCCGGAGCAAGAGTTGATGACCGTAGCCGGTGTCACGCAAGGCATGGATTTGGTGCTGCGCAGCATGCTGCGCCCCGGTGATGCCGTGCTGGTCGAAGACCCTGCCTGGTTTTTGGTGTTCGGCCTGCTGCGCTCACTGGGCGTACAGGTGCTGCCCGTGCCGCGTCTGCGGGATGGGCCAGACATTCAGGCCTTGGAGCAGTTGGCACAAGCGCACCAGCCCAAACTTTTCATCACCAACTCGGTCGTCCACAACCCCACGGGCTTCGGCCTGTCACTGCCCGTAGCGTATGACCTGCTGCGCCTGGCCGAGCAGCACAATTTCCTGATTCTGGAAGACGACACCTATGCCGACTTTGTGGCCCAGCCCACCAGACTGGCCACGCTGGACCGTCTGCGGCGCGTGCTGCTGATTGGTGGTTTTTCCAAAACCCTTGCCGGCAGCCTGCGTGTGGGCTATATCGCCGCTTCGCCGGCGCGGATTCAATCCTTGACGGATGCCAAGCTGCTCAGCGGCTTGACCAGCCCCGAGCTGGGCGAACGCGTGGTGCACCGCATCCTTGCCGATGGCCAGTACCGCAAACACGTGCAGCGCCTGCGCGAGCGACTGGATGAAACCCGCCACCGCTGCCTCAAACTGGTAGAGAGCATGGGACTGGTCGTGCACCAGGAACCACTGGCTGGCATGTTTGCCTGGGTAGACACTCTGCACCAAGATACCGAAGTGCTGGCACGCAAAGCAGCTGCACAAGGCGTGCTGCTGGCACCTGGGGTGCTGTTTTCGGCCCACCAGCAGGCATCCACCATGCTGCGCCTGCCCGTTGCCCTGGCCGACGACGCCCCAAGCCTGCGCACGCTGCAGGCACTGCTTTAGTGCAATCTAGCGCTGTTGCTTGCGCAGGTGGTGAAGCACCATGGTTTGCGCCAGCAGCAAGGCCAGATAGCCACAGATTTCCACCAACTCCTCCAGTACCATCACCTGCGTGCCATACCAATTTTGCAAACGATAGA
>JAFAGF010000050.1 GCA_023422975.1 Pseudomonadota bacterium | reverse complement strand
GAAATGGGCGGCGATAGGTCGGTTAAAGCAGCAACGGGGGTATAGAGCCAAACCGCTTCGGCGGGTCTATATCCCCAAGTCAAACGGGAAAGAGCGCCCTTTGGGCATTCCAACCATGTTTGACCGGGCAATGCAGGCACTCCACCTGCTGAGCCTAGAACCTGTGGCTGAAACCACGAGCGATCCGAACAGCTACGGCTTCAGGAAACATCGCTCGACGGCAGATGCTATGGGGCAGATATTCGTCTGTACGTCCAAGAAAGCTTCGGCTGAATGGGTGTTGGAGGCGGATATCGAAGGCTGTTTTGACCATATCAACCATGAGTGGCTGGTGCGTCATGTTCCGATGAACAAGACAATCTTGCGCAAGTGGCTGAAAGCCGGGGTGATCCACAAGGGTCGCATATCGCCAACTGAAGAAGGGACGCCGCAAGGCGGCATCATCTCGCCAACCTTGGCGAATATTTGTTTGAACGGGCTGGAGTCAGACCTGCTCGCGCACCTAGTTGCGCAGCATGGAATAACGAGAGCCAGGAATCTAAAAATCAATGTGATCCGGTACGCCGACGATTTTGTCATGACGGGCAACTCGCAAGAGTTGCTGCACAACGAAATCAGGCCTTGGATAGAAGCTTTCCTTGCACAACGAGGACTGCGACTGTCGCTGGAAAAGACGAAAGTCGTGCACATAGATAGAGGATTCGATTTCTTGGGATGGAACTTCCGCAAATACAAGGGGAAGTTACTCATCAAGCCAAGCAAGAAGAACGTGCAAGCGTTTTATCGCAAGGTCAGAGAAATCGTGAGAAAAAATATATCGATGAAGCAGGCAAATCTCATTGCCAAACTGAATTCAGTTCTTCGGGGCTGGGCGCAGTACCACCGTCCGGTGGTGGCGAAAGAAGCCTTCAGTCGGATGGATAGCCTGATTTACTGGCGCCTCGCGCGCTGGGCCAGAAGGCGGCATCCGAATAAGCCCCTATCATGGTGCATAGGCCGTTACTGGCAACGCACTAAAGACAGGAGCGAGTTCGCTGCAAATGTGAAGGTGGCCGAAAGTTCGTGCACGATCAAATTGTTAAAGCTTGCTGATACAAAAATCGTGCGCCACGTAAAAATCAAAAAGGAATACAACCCTTTTGATCCTCAATGGGAGAAGTACGGCGAAGAGTTAAGAACGAAACGCATGGCTAATAGCATGTCGTACAAGTACGAAACTTCGATGCTTTTCATTTCCCAAAACGGACGTTGTGCGCTTTGCGCGAAACCTCTGGACTATCAAGGCAAATGGCACGACCACCACATTGTTCGCAGAGTGGATGGCGGATCAGATGCAATGTCCAACCGAGTGCTTTTGCACCCGGTGTGCCACACCCAGCTGCATGCTCTTGGTTTATCAGTTGTCAAGCCGGCCTCAAAGAAGGCTTTGCGTTCGATTTCACTAGAGGCTACTGAGTAAAATCAGGGTCCCTAAAGAATCGGACATGTTGTGCTTGAGCCGGATGCGATGAAAGTCGCAAGTCCGGTTCTTAGGGGGGGATGGTTCAGTAATGAACTGTCCCTACCCTCCAAGAACCCGCCAATGTTCAGTTTTTTCAAGAAAAAAGCCCCACAAGCCGATGCGACTCCTGCCTTGGAGCAGTCCGAGAGCATCGCACCCGCCGCTGCTTCCCCCGTGGAAGCGGTGCCTTCGACCCCTGCCGCCAAGCCTGCTTCGGTCGGCGGCTGGCTGCGCAATACCTTCGGTATGGGCGACAAGGAAGAAGTTCCTGACAGTGTCGCACCAGAAGTGCCCGCGCCCGAAATTTTTACGCCAGCACCCGAGCCCCAGGCCAAGCCCGAAGCTGCCAGTGACCGTGGCAATTGGATGGACCGCCTCAAGGCAGGCCTGCGCAAAACCGGCACCAGCATCACCACGGTGTTTACCGGCACCAAGATTGACGATGCCCTGTACGAGGAGCTGGAAGACGCGCTGCTGATGGCCGACACCGGCGTCAAGGCCACCATGCATTTGCTGGACGACCTCAAGCGCCGCGTCAAAGACAGCAAGACCACCGAACCGGCCGCAGTGAAGGCGCTGCTGGCAGCGGCGCTGACCGACATGCTCAAGCCGCTGGAAAAGCCGCTGGTGATTGGTGAGCACACACCCACCGTGATCATGGTGGCCGGTGTCAACGGCGCGGGCAAAACCACGTCCATCGGCAAGCTGACCAAGCACCTGGCCGACCACGACCAGTCTGTGCTGCTGGCAGCGGCCGATACCTTCCGCGCAGCCGCGCGCGAGCAGCTGGGCGTGTGGGCCACCCGCAACACCGTGGAAATCATCAGCCAAGCTGGCGGCGACCCCGCCGCGGTGAGCTTTGATGCCGTCAGCGCCGGCAAGGCGCGCAAAAAAGACGTGGTTCTGGTGGACACCGCAGGCCGCCTGCCCACGCAACTGCACCTGATGGAAGAGCTGAAAAAGATCAAACGTGTGGTCAGCAAGGCCGATGGCTCCGCACCGCACGAGGTACTGCTGGTGATTGACGGCAACACCGGCCAAAACGCGCTCAACCAGGTCAAGGCTTTTGACGAGGCGCTGGGCTTGACTGGCTTGATCGTCACCAAGCTGGACGGCACCGCCAAGGGTGGCGTGCTGGCCGCCATTGCGCAAGAGCGCCCCATTCCCGTGTACTTCATCGGTGTGGGTGAGAAGGTGGAAGACCTGGAAACCTTCAATGCCAAGGAGTTTGCGCAGGCACTGCTGGCCTGATCGCTCTGGCGCCCCTCTGTCAAAGCCCCGCACTGCGGGGCTTTTTTCATAGCTGTTGGCGCTTATTTAATAAGCAACTCCCATACTTTTCACATTGAAGTGCTTGATTGATCAGCGCTAGCAGCTCCTTTTTTATTAACTCAGCTGCCACGCTCTGCCTGCTGCACCTGCTCCGCCACCCACGCGGCATACGCGCTATCGGCATGCTCCGTGCGCAACAGCAGTTGCGGCACGTCGTAGGGATGGTTGGCTTTGAGCCAAGTCCACAGCGGCTCCACCGCCTGCGGCAGGGTCTTGAGCAACACCCGCCACTCGGCGCTCTGCTCCAGCTGCCCCTGCCACACATAGTGGGACGTGATGGGCTCCACCTGCGCGCAAGCCGCCAGTTGGGCGGTCACTGCGCCTTGCGCCAGCTGTTCGGCCTGCGCCTGCGTTGCCACCGTGGTGGTCACCACGGCGATCGGCGAGAGAAAAAGTGCATCTTGCATAGGCACTGATTGTGCAGACAATGCCGCCGCCCGCCGCCTAAGCCCTGCGCGTTGGCCAGGTCGCCATCAGCACGCCCAACAAGGCAATCGCCAAGGCCAGCCATTGCAAGGCGCTGATGTGCTCACCCAGCACCAACACCCCCACCAACGCCGCGCTGATGGGCAGCATCACCGTGAAAATACCCGCCTGCGCGGCAGGCACGGCACGCAGGCCGGTCATCCACAGCCACACCGTCCACGCACAGGCAGCCAACGCATAAAACAGCAGCAGCCCCCACATGGGCACGCTGACCGCAGCAAAATCAAACTGCCACGCCATATACAGGCCTGCGGGAGTGGAGAGCACAAAACCCCACAAATTGATGATGGCGCTGATGCGCTTGGGGCTGAGCACCGCCGTCAAGCGCTTGCCAATCACCGCATAAGCGGCCTCACACAGCACCGCCGCCACCAGCAGCCACTGGCCCAACCAGGCATACGCATGGGCAGAAGCATCCTGCGGCGGTTTGGCTGCCGCATACAGCCCAATCCCAGCCACAGCCAGCGCCACCGCCAGCCAGGTGCGTGGCGTGATCTGCTCTCGCAGCAGCAACCAGCTAAGCAGTGCCACCGCCACCGGAATGGCGGCCATGGTGACGCCCGCCGTCACCGCGCCCGTCAGGCTCACACCCGTGACCATGCACAGCGTGAACAAGAAGTTGCCAAAGAACGACTCCAGAAACAGCAACCCCCGTGTGCGGGGCGACAAGGTTGCTTCGCCCGGCGCTTTGCGCAGCCAGCGAGCCATGGCCACCACACCAATTCCAAAACGCAGCCATGCCAGCAAAAGCACCGGAAACAAGGCCGCCAACGGCTTCGATAGCGCCACATAACTGCCTACCAGCGCCATGCTGAGCGCCAAACACCCAAAAGCCACAGACCGAGAAGGACTTTCCAACATCACACATCCAACATTTTTTTGAAACTTGCCAACGCCTGCGCACTCTACAAGAGAGTGACAACAGCACTCCCCACCCCGCTATTGCGACACCAGCAACCACGCCAGCCATAGACTGACAATCCCACGGGAACTTATGACTTAGCACTCCCTCAAAGAGAGTGCTAATATGAAGCGATGGATGAAAGGATCACTGCAATGACAAACCAAACCGGCACCCTCGCTGCTTCGGCCTTGGCACCTGCGAATCCTTGGGCATTGGTGCCACCGCTGGGCAATTTGGATGCCTACATTACGGCGGTTAACCGCCTGCCCATGCTCACCCAAGAGGAAGAGCAGGACTACGCCCGCAAGCTCAAAGAACACAACGATCTGGATGCCGCCGGGCGTCTGATCATGTCCCACCTGCGTTTGGTGGTGTCGATTTCTCGCCAGTATCTGGGCTATGGCTTGCCCCAGGGCGATTTGATCCAGGAAGGCAATGTGGGCCTGATGAAGGCCGTCAAGCGCTTTGACCCCGAACAGAATGTTCGCTTGGTCAGCTACGCCATGCACTGGATCAAGGCCGAAATTCACGAATACATTTTGAAGAACTGGCGCATGGTCAAAGTGGCCACCACCAAGGCCCAGCGCAAGCTGTTCTTCAACCTGCGCTCCATGAAGCAAGGCATGCAAGCCGACGCCATCATGGATGACGACCTGACTCTGCGCGAAACCCTGACGGAACAACAAATTGACGCGATGGCTGCCAAGCTCAACGTCAAACGCGAAGAAGTCATGGAAATGGAAACCCGCCTGTCGGGCGGCGACGTGCTGCTGGACCCCAGCCCCAGCGACGATGGTGAACACGCGTTTGGCCCCATTGCCTACCTGTCGGATGCAGCGCATGAACCTACCAGCATGCTCGAAACACGCCAGCGCGATGTGCTAGCCACCGATGGGATTGCCCAAGCACTGGAAATGCTGGATGACCGCAGCCGCCGCATCGTGGAAGAACGCTGGCTGAAAGTCAACGATGACGGCACGGGTGGTATGACGCTGCACGAGCTGGCTGCCGAGTACGGCGTGAGCGCCGAGCGCATTCGCCAAATTGAAGTAGCCGCTATGAAAAAGATGAAAAAAGCGCTGACTGAGTTCGCTTAAGAACGTTCCTGCACAGTCTGGTGGAAATACGCCAGATTGCTGCCACAGCA
>JAFAGF010000307.1 GCA_023422975.1 Pseudomonadota bacterium | reverse complement strand
TTGATGTCGGGGTGGTCGCAAATGGCGTTTACCACATCTTCACCGCCGTGAATCACGTTCAGCACACCCGGGGGCACACCGGCCTCCAGTGCCAATTCGCACAGGCGCATGGTGACGATGGGGTCTTGCTCGGAGGGCTTGAGCACAAAAGTGTTGCCCGTGGCGATGGCCATGGGAAACATCCACAACGGAATCATCGCGGGGAAGTTGAAGGGGGTGATGCCCGCGCACACACCCAGTGGCTGGTTCAGTGTGTAGGTGTCTACGCCGTTGGCGACGTTGTTGGCCAGCTCACCCAGCTGCAGCGTGCCGATGTTGGCGGCGTGTTCCACCACTTCAAGGCCGCGGAACACATCACCTTCCGCATCCGGCAGGGTTTTGCCTTGCTCGGCCGTCAGCAGGGCCGCGAGTTCTTTCATGTTTTCGCGAATCAGTTGCTGCAGCTTCAAAAAGATGCGGGCACGGGCGCCGATGGGCGTTTTCTTCCAGGTCTTGAAGGCTTCCTTGGCGTTGCTGACGGCCAGGTTGACTTCTTCGGGCGTGGCAAAGGGCACGCGCGCCAGCACTTCTTGGGTGGCGGGGTTGACCACATTGCGCCATTGGGTGGTCTTGGACTCGATCAGCTGACCGTTGATCAGCAGCTTGACGGTGGGTGCCAGCACTTGCGAGGAAGTGGGTGCGTTCATGGCGTGTCTCCTTGGTTTGTGGGTGTAGCTGGCTTTTGCAGCACTGCGTAGGCATCCTAGGTGTGCAAATCTGCTTGGGCAATACGCGTTTACGCACCTTGGCTTTGCAAAAATGCACAGGCACACTGCCATGCATGGACTGGGATCACTTGCGTTTTTTTGCTGCGCTGGCACAAACCGGCACCTTGGCGGGGGCGGCGCGCGTGCTGGCGGTGGAGCACACCACGGTGGCGCGGCGCATTCAGACGCTGGAGCAGCAACTGGGGCATCCCGTGTTTGTGCGCGATGCTTCGGGCCATAAGCTCAATGAAGCGGGGCGGCAGCTGTTACCCGTGGCGCAGGCCATGGAGCAGGCCGCACGCGGCATTGAACACCTGGGGTTGCAAGCTGCGGCGCAGCCCAGTGCGGTGGCGGGCTTGGTGCGCGTTGGAGTGACCGAAGGGCTGGGGGTGCAACTGCTGGCTGCACCGCTGGCTTTGCTGGCGCAGCAGTACCCCAAGCTGTCGGTCGATTTGCTGGCCTTGCCGCGCCTGATGCACCTGTCGCGCCGGGAGGCAGACATTGTCATTTCGCTGGAGCGGCCCAAGCGTGGCACGGTGGTGGTCAGCAAGTTGGCGGACTATCACCTCTATTTATATGGAGAACGCCAGTATCTGGCCCGCAGGCCGTTGGTGCGCAGCTGTGACGATTTGCGGCAGCACCAGTTCATTGATTACGTCGACGACATGCTGTTTTCCAAGGAGCTGCAGTTGCTGGCACAGGTGCATAAGCCCATGCAGTATGTGTTTCGCAGCACCAGCATTGCCGCTCAGTACGCGGCGGTGCGGGCGGGGGCCGGGCTGGCGGTACTGCCCGCGTTTTTGGCCGATCGCGATCCTTTGCTCCAGCGGGTGATGCCGGAGCAGGCCAAGTTTGAACGCACTTTCTGGATGTCCATGCCCGAAGAGGCCAAAGGATTGTTGCGAATCCAGACCGTTTGGCGCTTGCTCAAACAAGTGATGGCGGAGTACCACGCAGGTTTAAGGCCTGTTTGACATGGGTTTAGAAGCGTTATTTAGACCACCGGTTTGCAAAATCCAAGGCCTGAGCAAGGTTATGCTCGGGGGCAAGTAATTGTTGTTTGCAATTGCTGACATGCAAAACCGTTGATTTCTGATTCTTTTTGTGCCTCACCTATGACCTTTAGTCCCAAGCTTCGTCAGCAGCTGCATATCTGGTGGCCTGCAGCAGCGGTGCTCGCCGTCGGGGCTGCATTGAGTGCGGGGTTGTGGCAGGTGTTGGAACACCGCCAGACGCAAACGGTGCAAGAGCGGCTGCACGAGCAGGCACAGCTTTTCACCAGCACGCTGGAGCAGCGGTTGTATTCTTACGCCGACTACGTGCGTGTGATGCGCGCTTTGCTGGAGGCCAACCCCGGTGAAGTGCATGAAATCTTCAAAAACCTGAAGCTGGTTGAAGATATCTCGCAGCGCTACCCGGGTGTGGAGGGCATGAGCCTGGTGCGCAAAATGTCTGCACAAGACTATGCACAGCGCCGAGCGCAGCTCTTGCAGGAAGTGCCGCCGCAGTTGCGGGTGGATGAAAGTGCTATGCCTGCATGGCCATTGACACAGTCCACGTACTTTATTGTGGATGAGGTGTGGCCTTTGCGGGCCAAACGCAGCTTGTCAGGCCTGGATGCCATGCAGCAGCCCGCAGTACGTGCGCAAATTGCGCGCGTGCAAGAAGTACAAGAAGCGGTCATGAGTGCCCCCATGACACTGACGGATGCCGGTGAGGATGCCACCGGGGTTCTTATCAGTGTGCCTTTACAGGCGGCGCATGTGCCGTCGGCGGAAGGGCAAGACCTGATAGGGGTGCTGAATGTCAGTGTGCGGATCAATGCGTTGGTGGAGCAGTTCCGTGATCGGGGCATGCTGCCGCACATGTTGCTGGCCATCGAAGACACGACGCCCACGAAGGAGCCTCCGTCCCTGTCTGCGGTCGTGCCGCCTCAGTGGACGGCGCAGCAGCCAGCGCTGGCATCGACCCAGCGCAGCATCTCGGTGCTGGGGCGCCAGTGGTCGCTGCAGTTTGTGGCCAGCGACTCCATGCTCTCTTCCATTGAGCGCACTTTCCCAGTGATTATTGGTGGCAGCAGCCTGGGCGCCAGCTTGTTGCTGGCGGCCGTGGTGTTGCTGCTATCGTTGCAGCGTGCACGTGCGCAGGTGCAGTCCAAGGCCAAGTACAACTTGCTGCGCGAGCGCACGGATCGCCTGAAAGCGCTGTTTAACCAGTCGGCCATTGGTGTGGCAGAAATTGAGCCTGCCACGGGCAACTGTGTCAGTGTCAACACTCGGTTTGCGGACATCGTGGGGTACAGCCGTGAAAAGCTGGGCACCATGAGCATTCGGCATGTGATTCACCCCGATGATCTGCAGGAATGCCTGCGCTTGGAGCGCCAGCTGGAAGAGGGGCGTTTGCCGCACTTCAATCTGACGCAGCGCATGGTGCGTGAAGATGGCGGCGAGATCTGGGTGGAGTTCTGGGTGTCGCCATTGCAAAGCGTGGATGGCCGGTTGTTGGGGCGCCACTTTGTGCTGCTGATGGATGTGACCGAGCGCCGCCTGATGCAGCAGCAACTGCAGGCCCGCGAGGCCTACTCCAGCGAAATGCTGCGTTACATGCCTGTAGGGCTGGTGGTGGTGGGGCCGTTCGGCAATATTGAGTTTGTGAACCACCAGTTTGAGGTGATGACCGGCTGGGCGCAAAGCGACATGTCCGATGAGTCCACCATGTGGCGCCATCTGTGCGTCGATGTGCAGCAGCACGCCGCCTTGTTGCAGCGTCTGAATGCGGGGCGCTGCGAAGTGGTACCTACCGGGGTGAACATGCCTGCGATGGAGTATTTGCTGCGCAGCAAAGACGGACAAGAGCTGACCATGGAAGTCTCGGGGCGTTTCTTGGGTGGCCGTATTTTGCTGAGCTTTGTGGACGTGAGCCAGCGCAAGGCTGCGGAAGCAGAAATCCGCTGGCTGGGCTATTACGACACGCTGACGCAATTGCCCAATCGCCGCTTGCTGCTGGACCGCCTGGAAGAGGCCTTGGTGCGCAGCCAGCGTGGGCATGGCAACAAGGGCGCTTTGCTGCTGCTGGATATTGATAATTTCAAGTCGCTCAACGAAACCTTGGGGCATGACCATGGAGACGCCTTGCTGCGTCTGGTGGCCACGCGCTTGAGCAGTTGCATTGCTGGGCGACACACCTTGGCGCGCCAGGGGGGTGACGAATTTGCGGTGGTGCTGGAGGACTTGCCGGTTGATCCTTTGGAAGCGGGTCGCTGCACAGAGCAAGTGGGTGGTGCCATCTTGCAAGCACTGCGCACACCGTTTTATCTGAATAACCAAGATTTCCATGTCACCGTCAGCATGGGGGCTGTGGTGTTTTGCGGGCCGGATGACTCGGTGGAAGAGCTGCTTAAGCGCGCCGATCTGGCCCTGTACCAAGCGAAAAGCGCAGGGCGCGACACGCTGCAGTTTTTTGACCCCAGCATGCAAAAAGCGGTCAGTGCCCGTGTGGAGATGGAAAAAGACATGCGCATGGCGCTGGAACGCCATGAGTTTGATCTTTTCTTCCAGCCACAGGTACAGCGCGACAAGGTAATTGGTGCAGAGGCACTGCTGCGTTGGCACCATCCCGTCAAGGGCTTTATCTCGCCAGGGGTGTTTGTGCCTGCGGCCGAAGAGTCGGGTCTGATTTTGCCTTTGGGGGAGTGGGTGCTCTACGCAGCCTGCCGCCAGCTGGCGCGCTGGGCGCAGGATCCAGCGCTGGCGCACCTGACGATGTCGGTCAACGTCAGCCCGCGCCAGTTCTACCAGCCTGACTTTGTGGACAAGGTGCAGCAAGCCTTGCAGGTGACAGGTGCTACGCCCGATCTGCTGGAGCTGGAGCTGACAGAAGGCATGCTGCTGACCGATGTGGAGGACACTATTCGCAAGATGGTGCAGCTCAAGGCCATTGGCGTGATTTTCTCGCTGGATGACTTTGGTACTGGCTACTCTTCGCTCAGCTACCTCAAGCGCTTGCCACTGGACAAACTCAAGATTGACCAGAGCTTTGTACGTGAAGTCGAGACCAGTGTGAACGATGCCACGATTGCGCGCTCCATTATTGCGCTGGGCAACAGCTTGGGGCTGCAAGTGATTGCGGAAGGGGTAGAGACAGAAGCGCAGCGCGCCTTCCTGGCAGCCAATGGCTGCAGCTATTGGCAAGGCTTCTTCTTCAGCCGCCCGCAGCCTGCCGCAAAGTTTGAGGCATGGGCGCGCGCCTATGGCGCCAACCATGAGGCGCCTGCCGAACTCAGCAGCTAAGCTGTGTTGGATTGACAGCTTCTGCGGTTCAGGAGCTCCTAAATACAGAGCTGTCAGGGCTGGCTGCATCTGCGTTAAAGCTATTTTTGTTACAAAGTTCGCAGAGAGCGCTGGCAAGTACTTGTAACCGAGCGCGTTATCATCATGGCTCATCCATCTTGGTTTGCCTGCTTCTGAGTCACATCCTCCGTGCGCCTTAACTCCATCAAGCTCTCCGGCTTCAAGTCTTTTGCTGAACCTACCAACTTCCTGCTGCCCGGTCAGCTGGTGGGTGTGGTGGGGCCGAACGGCTGCGGTAAATCCAACATCATGGATGCGGTGCGTTGGGTACTGGGCGAGAGCAAGGCCAGTGAGCTGCGTGGCGAGAGCATGCAGGACGTGATCTTTAACGGCACCACACACCGCAAACCCGCCAGCCGCTCCAGCGTAGAGCTGGTGTTTGACAACAGCGACCACCGCGCCGGTGGTCAGTGGGGGCAGTTCACGGAGATTGCCGTCAAGCGTGTGCTCACGCGCGATGGCAATAGCAGCTACTTCATCAACAACCAGCCGGTGCGCCGCCGTGACGTGCAAGACGTGTTCCTGGGCACGGGCCTGGGGCCGCGTGCCTACGCCAT
>JAFAGF010000230.1 GCA_023422975.1 Pseudomonadota bacterium | reverse complement strand
CGGTCGCTGCTGCCGCGCGGGCCCAGCAACTGGGTGTGGAGGCCTACAACATCCTCGAAGGTTTTGAGGGCGATGTAGACGCCAATGGCCACCGTGGCAATGTGGGTGGCTGGCGCAAGCAAGGGCTACCTTGGCGGTAAAGGCAGCATTTAAAAAGTAAAGCGCCGAAGTTGGCGCTTTATTTTTTAGCTGCGGTAACCGTTGGGGTTTTGGCTTTGCCAGCGCCATGCGTCAGCGCACATGGTAGGTAGGTCTTGTTCAGCGCTCCAGCCTAAAGTCTCCAGAGCGTGGGCCGGGTTGGCATAGCAGCTGGCAATGTCGCCGGGCCTGCGTTCCACGATCTCGTAAGGCAGTGTTTTGCCACAGGCTTTCTCAAAAGCGTGAATGACCTCCAGGACGCTATAACCTTGTCCTGTACCAAGGTTGATGGTGAGCAATTCAGGTTTTGTTGAGGTGGTGAGTCTCTCTAGTGCCTTGACATGTCCGCGTGCAAGATCTACTACGTGGAGGTAGTCGCGCACGCCTGTGCCATCAGGGGTGGGGTAGTCGCCGCCGAACACTTGGATGCGCTCCCGCTTTCCTACGGCAACTTGGGCGACATAAGGCAGTAGATTGTTGGGGACATCTGCAGGGTCTTCGCCAATCAAGCCACTCGGGTGTGCACCAATCGGGTTGAAGTAGCGCAACACGGTTACAGACCAGGTGGGGCTGGCATGGTGCAAGTCGGCCAATATTTCTTCTACAAATAGCTTGCTGCGACCATAAGGATTGGTGACTGCAGTGCGATGCTGCTCATCCAGTGGTAGGTATTGAGGTGCTCCATAGACGGTGGCAGACGAGCTGAAGACCAGTTTGTTCACGCCTTGCGTTTGCATTGCACGCAGCAAAACCAAGCTGCCATTGACATTGTTGTCAAAGTAGTCGATGGGCTGTGCTACTGATTCACCCACCGCCTTTTTGCCTGCAAGGTGCACCACGCTATCGATGCAGTGTTGCTGCAAGGCGCTTTCTAGCGCATTTTGATCACGAACATCGCCTTTAATTACCGTGATGTTCTGGCCTGTAATCTTTTCGACACGGCGTATGGCTTTAAGGTGGCTATTGCTGAAATTGTCGTAAATCACAATTTCATGACCACTTTGCAAAAGTTCGATCGCGGTGTGTGTGCCGATGTAGCCAGCGCCGCCAGTGAGCAGGGTTTTCATGCCCATATTGTGCCGAAGAAGATTGTTCGACCATTGGAGAAAAAAATAAAGCGCTCTTCGAGCGCTTTAGTCAGAGGGGAGGTAGCTGCTTACAGTACAGGAATGCGCAGTTTTTGGCCGGGATAAATTTTGTCGGGGTGGCTCAACATGGGTTTGTTGGCTTCAAAGATGGCTGGATATTTGTTGGCATCGCCATAGTATTTCTTGGCAATGGCAGACAGCGTATCGCCGCGCACCACGTCGTGATATTGGGCTTCGGGCTCGGGGTTGGTCACCGTCATCTGGTTATCTACAGACGTGACGCTGGCCACGTTGCCGCAGCACAAGGTGACTTTTTCTTTGATGGATTGCGTAGGAGCATCGCCCGTAACCGTCACTTTGCCTTGGCTGGCGTCGTAGCTGACCTTGAGGTTGCTGACACCCAGTTTTTGCACATTGATGTAGTTTTCAATAGCTGCAGCTGCCTTGCTATTGAGCTCGTCTTGCGAGGCTGCAGGTGTTGCAGCTTGCGCTTCTTTGCCGCCAAACAGCTTCTCACCAGCTTCTTTGATGAAACTAAACAGGCCCATACATTCACTCCTGAAAAATAGTTGGGGGAAGAGCAAACAATGTAACGGCAAACGATTTCCGTGCAAGGCCAGACACTTCCTACGCGCATTTTTTTGACAATTTGCGCTGAAATGGTGCATTCGCAAGGTGGTCGTGTCACAAAGCACACGAACACACTAGCAAAAATCTTGATAATGCCGCCCATGACTTTTTTGGCCATTGATATCGGCAACACCCGCTTGAAGTGGGCGATGTATGACGCTCCACGTCCTGGCGCAGCTTTGCTGGCTCATGGCGCTGAGTTTTTAGAACACATTGAGCGCTTGGCGGAAGGACCTTGGAGCAAGCTGCCCGCACCGACCCAGATGCTTGGTTGTGTGGTGGCTGGAGAGACAGCGCGCCGCCGTGTGCATGATCAAATTGAGCTGATGCTCGGCTGGAACTTTGAGCCCCAATGGGTGGTGCCTTCCGTGCATGAGGCGGGGGTGAGCAATGGCTATGAGCACCCACTGCGTCTCGGTGCAGATCGTTGGGTGGCCATGATTGGCGCTCGCCATCACATCTTGCAGCGCGGCAATGAGCGCCCCCTGATTGTGGTGATGGTGGGTACGGCTGTCACAGTTGATGCGCTGGATACGCAAGGCAACTTCTTGGGCGGCCTGATTTTGCCGGGTCACGGCATCATGCTGCGCGCGCTGGAAAGTGGTACCGCAGGCTTGCATGTGCCCACGGGCTCAGTCACACCGTTTCCCAAAAATACGAGCGATGCTTTAACCAGTGGCGGCACCTATGCGATTGCTGGCGCGGTTGAGCGCATGTACCAGCATCTGTATTTGCAGTGCAGCATGGAGCCGGCCTGTGTGATGGCTGGTGGTGCAGGCTGGAAAATGGTGCCCAGCATGACGCGCCCCTTTGAATTGGTTGACAACCTGATCTTTGAAGGTCTGCTGGTAATGGCGCAGCAGCGCTGGGGGTAACAGCGCGCACTTCAAGGAAGCTGCAGGTGTTCGATAATGAGCGCCTTTCTTTGGTGTATTGAACTCTCACCATGATTCTTGTCACTGGTGGCGCAGGTTTTATTGGCGCCAATTTTGTTTTGGATTGGCTGGCTGCAATCGACGAGCCGGTGGTGAATGTGGATAGGCTGACCTATGCCGGCAACTTGGAAAACTTGGCCAGTTTGCAAGGCGATGCTCGTCACGTATTTGCGCAGACAGACATTGGTGACAGCGCCGCCATTGATGCACTGCTGCAAAAGTACCAGCCACGTGCGGTCATCAACTTTGCAGCGGAAAGCCATGTAGACCGCTCGATCCATGGCCCTGAAGATTTCATTCAAACGAATGTGGTGGGCACTTTCCGTTTACTGGAAGCAGTGCGCGCATACTGGAATGGTCTGGAGGCAGGCGCCAAGTCCAACTTCCGTTTCTTGCAAGTGTCCACCGATGAGGTGTATGGCACGCTGTTGCCCACCGATCCGGCATTTACCGAAACGCACAACTACGAGCCCAATAGCCCGTACTCAGCCAGCAAGGCCGCGTCGGATCATTTGGTGCGTGCGTGGCACCACACTTACGGCCTGCCGGTGCTGACCACCAATTGCAGCAACAACTATGGCCCGCTGCACTTCCCAGAAAAACTCATTCCTTTGATGATCGTGAATGCGCTGGCAGGAAAGCCTCTGCCGATTTATGGCGATGGTCAGCAGATTCGCGACTGGCTCTATGTGCGCGACCATTGCAGCGCGATTCGCCGCGTGCTGGAGGCGGGTAAGTTGGGCGATACCTACAACGTCGGCGGCTGGAATGAGAAAGCCAACATCGATATTGTCAAAACCGTGTGTGCGCTGTTGGATGATTTGCGCCCGCGTGCTGATGGCAAGTCGTATGCTGAGCAAATCACTTATGTCACTGACCGCCCCGGCCACGACCGCCGCTACGCCATTGACGCACGCAAGCTCGAACGTGAGTTGGGCTGGAGGCCGGCAGAAACTTTTGACACTGGCATTCGCAAAACCGTGCAGTGGTATTTGGACAACCCTGAGTGGGTGCAGAACGTGCAGTCCGGCAGCTACCGCGATTGGGTGCAAAAGCAATATGCAGCCAAGGCGCCGGCATGAAGCTGCTGCTCTTGGGCTGCAATGGTCAGGTTGGTTGGGAGCTACAACGCAGCTTGGGCGTGTTGGGTGAGGTCGTGGCGGTGGGGCGCGACCACCCTTTGCTGTGCGGTGACTTGACGAATCCAGGGGGTATCGCCGCGACAGTGCGCGCTGTCTCTCCGCAGGTGATTGTGAATGCGGCTGCCCATACAGCGGTGGATAAGGCAGAGAGTGAAGTGGAGCTAGCGCGCTTATTGAATGCGACGGCCCCCGGTGTGCTGGCTGGCGAAGCCAAAGCGTTGAATGCTTTGCTGGTGCACTACAGCACCGACTATGTATTTGATGGCAGTGGCACTATGTCGCGTGCAGAAGACGCGGCAGCTGCCCCACTGTCGGCGTACGGACAGACCAAGCTGGAGGGCGAACGACTGATTCAAACCAGTGGCTGTAAGCATCTGATTTTTCGTACCAGCTGGGTCTATGCTGCGCGTGGGGGTAATTTTTCCAAAACCATGTTGCGCTTGGCCCAGGAGCGTGAAACGCTGTCCGTGGTCAATGACCAGTGGGGAGCGCCAACTGGTGCGGATTTAATCGCTGACATTACAGCGCATGCCATTCGCCAAACGTGTGCTGACCCGGGGTTGGCAGGGCTGTATCACTTGGCTGCCCGTGGTGAGACCACCTGGCATGGCTATGCGCAGTATGTGATTGCTCAGGCAAAGTCGCTGCAGCCGCAGCTGGCTTGGAAGGTGCGGACGATTGACGCAGTGCCGACCTCGGCATTTCCTGTACCAGCCCCGCGCCCACATAACTCCAGGCTGGCCACACACAAGCTGCAAGGTGCTTTTGGTCTGCACATGCCGCATTGGCAAGACGGTGTTTCACGCATGCTGCGCGAAATTCTGTGACTGAATTTTTTTGGGGGGGTTATGACGCAAGCTCGTAAAGGCATTATCTTGGCTGGCGGTGCGGGTACCCGGTTACACCCGGCCACTCTGGCGTTCTGCAAGCAACTGCTACCCATCTACGACAAGCCCATGATCTACTACCCCCTGGCCACTTTGATGCTGGCGGGTATCTGTGAAATCCTCATCATCAGCACCCCGCAAGATACACCGCGCTTTGAGCAGTTGCTGGGCGACGGTAGCCAGTGGGGGCTAAGCCTGCAATACGCGGTGCAGCCCAGCCCCGATGGCTTGGCGCAGGCCTTCCTGATTGGTGAGCAATTTCTGAATGGTGCGCCCAGTGCGCTGGTGTTGGGTGACAACATTTTTTATGGGCATGACTTCCAAAATCTTTTGAAAGATGCTCGTGAGCAAGAGCATGGCTCCACGGTGTTTGCCTACCACGTGCAAGATCCCGAACGCTATGGGGTGGCAGAGTTTGATGCTGCCGGCAAAGTGCTTTCACTGGAAGAAAAGCCAGCAGTGCCCAAGTCCAACTATGCGGTGACTGGACTGTATTTTTACGATAGCCAAGCGGTGGAGCTTGCTAAATCACTGAAACCGTCTAAGCGCGGGGAATTGGAAATTACTGATCTGAACACGCTGTATCTAGAGCAGGGGCAGCTGAACGTGCAGCTGATGGGGCGTGGCTACGCATGGCTGGATACCGGTACGCACGATAGTTTGCTCGAAGCGGGTCAGTTCATCGCCACGCTGGAGCAGCGCCAGGGTCTGAAAGTGTCGTGCCCTGAAGAGATCGCCTTCCGCGCAGGCTGGATTGACGCTGCGCAGGTGGAAAAGCTGGCCCAGCCGCTGCTGAAAAACGGCTACGGCAAATACCTGATGCAGCTGCTCAAAGGCGGCATGCGATGAAAGTGACGCCTACCGCCATCCCGGATGTGATGGTGATTGAGCACAAGGTATTTGGCGATGCGCGCGGCTTTTTCATGGAAAGCTTCAACCAAGAAGCGTTCAATGCGGCCACTGGTACCCACTACACCTTTGTGCAAGACAACCACAGCCGCTCCAGCAAGGGCGTGCTGCGTGGCTTGCACTACCAGCTGCCACCCCATGCACAAGGCAAATTGGTGCGTGTCACACGTGGTGCGGTGTGGGATGTGGCGGTGGATGTGCGCAAAAGCTCTCCCACCTTTGGCCAATGGGTGGCGCAGATGCTGACGGAAGACAACCACAAACAGTTTTGGATTCCTCCGGGTTTTGCCCATGGTTTTGTGGTGCTCAGCGACAGTGCAGACTTCTTGTACAAAACCACCAACTACTACGCGCCGCAATCAGACCGTGGTGTGTTGTGGAATGACCCAGCTATTGGCATTCAATGGCCTGACTT
>JAFAGF010000234.1 GCA_023422975.1 Pseudomonadota bacterium | reverse complement strand
TACAACATGAGCCACTACTTCCAGCACTGGCTGAATCTGGGCGCCAAGATTCAAGCGCAAGGCGCTGCCCTGCCCAAGATTTACACCACCAACTGGTTCCGCAAGGATGCAGACGGCAAGTTCGTCTGGCCCGGTTACGGTGAAAACATGCGCGTGCTCAAGTGGATGATTGACCGCATCGAAGGCCAAGCTCCCGGCCAAGAAACCGCGCTGGGCACCGCGCCCCAGTACAGCGAAATCAACTGGACCGGCCTGAACTTCAGCGCCGAGCAGTTCGCCACTGTTACCCACATCGACCAGGCCGCATGGGCCGAAGAGATGCAGTTGCACAACGCCCATTTCGAGCAACTGGCCCAGGGCCTGCCCCAGGCGCTGCTGGATACCAGGCAAGCTCTGGAAGCGCGCTTGGCTGCATAAAACAGCATAAAAAGTGAGCTGTCAGCGCTTGCATATCATGAATTTGAGATACAAAGCACTGTGAAATGCACAAGGAGCTTGCGCTGCAAGCTCCTTTTTTTATGACCCCTTGGGCACAGGCGCAAAAAAAGCCACGGCGAACGCAGCGGCTTTGTGGAGATTTACCCCCCTGAAGCAACAGAGGGTGCTGGCGCTGGCGGCCTGCTGGGGGCTGCGGTGTTAGCGCTTGGCCGCAGTGGCCGACATGGCGCGCGAGAGATCGGCCATCATGCGCGCATCTTGCATCGCCAGGTTCCAGGTCAGCTCATCTGCTCGCACGGCACGGCGTGCGGCCTGCCATGCCTTCCATTGCTGGGCGGCCATGGAGAACAGCCAGGGCAACAGGGCTTTCGAGGAAGTGCGGGCGGTAGGGACGATGGTCGAGGTGGTCATGGATAAGGCCTTTGAAGCAATCCAGCAGCGGGCTTGTGGCTGTCTGTGGATGCGAAGCAGCAATACTAGGGTTATCCCTAAAACCTTTCAAATTTATATTTTGAATCTAGATCATTCACATTGGTGATGTTCAAATCTTGAACCATGACGCCCCAAGACTTTCGCTCCCTCGATCTGAACCTGCTGCGCGTGTTTGACACCGTGATGGCAGAGGGCAGTTTGACGCGCGCCGCAGATAAGTTAGCAATCACTCAACCTGCAGTCAGCAATGCCATGCGCCGGCTGCGCGATACCTTGGGCGATGAATTACTGGTGCGCCAAGGCCACGGGGTACAACCCACACCGCGCGCCCTGACCCTGTGGCCGGTGGTGCGCGAAGCACTGGGCAATCTGCAGCAAAGCCTGGCCCCGGAAAAATTTGACCCCGCCACCGCCACCCTCACCTTGGTGATGGCCATGGCCGATGCCACCGCCAGCACGCTGGTGCCGAACCTGGTGCCCATTCTGGAGCGCGAAGCGCCGCACCTGTCCATCCGCATCGTGCCGTTGACCACGCGCGACCCGCGCGGGCTGCTGGATGCCGAAACCGCCGACATGGCCGTGGGCCACTTCCCCGCCGTACTGGCCGACCTGACAGCCCGCGCCCAGGCCGGTACCTTGGTGCCCCACGAACACCGCCGCCTGTACGACGGCGAGTACGTGGCCGTCATGCGCAAAGACCACCCCTTGGCCTGGATGCCGCTGACGCTGGAGCACTACTGCGCCGCCCAGCACCTGCTGGTGAGTTTTTCCGGGCGTGCCTACGGTTTTATCGATGAGGCACTGGCCGCACTGGGGCTTGAGCGCCACATTGTGCTGACCGTCAACCAATACACCACGGCCGCACGTGTGGTCAGCCAGTCTGATCTGGTGACGGTGCTGCCGCGCCACTTTGTGCCCATCACTGGCATTCAGCACCAGTTGCAGGTGCACCCCCTGCCGCTGGAGGTGCAAGCCGTACACGTCGATGCACTGTGGCACAAGCGTGGCCCCAACCGGGCTGCCTACGAATGGCTGCTGCAGGCCTTAAATCGAGCGACGCTCAAAGCGTTCTCCCAGTGAACTGCGGGAGAAGTGCATGGTCTGCAAATAACTGGACAGCCGCCAGTCCTGCATGTGGTGCAGCAGCAGCCACTGCGCCCACCACAGCGCTGCATAGGCCCAACACTCGGTCATTTCCGCCATCACAGAGCGGGTGGTCTCGGGCAACAGCGGCATAGGCAAGCCCAGCTGGCCCTGGGCCACCGCCGCCAGCAGCACCGCCAGCGCGCCCACCAGCACACAGCCCCAGGGCATGGCCGATTCGTGCCACCAGCGCACCACCACACGGCTGAGCAAGCGATAGCGCAGCACCCAATACACCGCAGCCAGGGCCATGCTGGCATAGACCCCGACAGCGGCCTGCTGCTGCCACAACGCCCATGCGTGCGAAGGCTCTGCACTGCCCCACGCGGGTGCCAGCGGCAGCATCATGCCGGCGTGCCATGCCAGTTCATGGCCCAGCAGAGCCAGCCAGCCCATCACGGCCACCCACCACATCTTGCCTGCGGCCATGGCGCGCTGCCGGTAAGCCGCCAGCAGCGCCACCAGCACGCCCGACAGCAGCAGTACGCTTTGTACACTCTCGAGCACCCCGTAGTGCTTCCCCCAGGACACCGGCAAGCCTGCCGCCAAGATATAACCCAGACACAAGCCGAGCAGCAAAATCCAGCTGCTGGCTCGCACATTCACATGCGTTCTCATCATTGAAAGGCCTGCCCCGCCAAGGGCAAGCAAAATCTCCAAGGGGAGCGATTCTAGAAAGCCTGCACCAAATACGTGCATGCAAGAGAATTCGTTTTGTGCCCATCCTGCGCTGCTATGAAAATTCAACTGCTCTCTGACCTGCATCTGGAAGTCCATCCCCATTACCAAGCCACCCCTGCAACCGATGCCGATGTGCTGGTGCTGGCGGGAGATATCGGCTCCTACCAGGCGGGCAGCTTGCTGCAGGGCGAATACTTTGGGCTGGAGCGTTTTTCCCCGCTGCCGCAATTTGCGGCCTGGCCCTGCCCGGTCATCTTTGTGCCGGGCAACCATGAGTACGACATGCAGGACTGGGACGAAGCCCACACCCGCCTGCGCCGCGTGTGCGACACGCTGGGCATCCTCTGGCTAGAGCGCGAGAGCGTGGTGCTGGATGCGGTGCGCTTTGTCGGCACCACGTTGTGGACCGACTATGACGCCATCGCCCTGCTCGACGACAAAGTCCAGGCGGGCGACTTGGGTCGCCTGCTCAAGCTGCGCGACAAGTCTTTTCGCGCGGCCAATTTTTACCTGCGCAAAACCGGGGGCACACGGAATGGCCAGCCGTTTCTGGCCGAACCCATGCGCGAGCAAGCCCTGATCTGCCAAGAATGGCTGCGCCACACCTTGCAGCAACCATTTGCAGGAAAAACGGTCGCCGTCACCCACTTTGCACCCAGCCTGCGTAGCTGCGACCCGCGCTACGGCCTGGTGCCCGGCAGCGCAGGCTTTTGCAATGCCCTGGATGATCTGCTGCCGTATTCCGACCTCTGGCTGCACGGCCACCTGCATGCGCCCAGCGATTACCAGGTGCAAGGCCAACACCCCGATGGCCGTGCGTGGAATTGCCGCGTCGTCGCCAATCCCTTAGGCTATGCCCGCAAAGGAGAACAGCTGCACTTTCTGCCTGCGGCGTGCATCACCTTATGATTTCTTTGCTTTCACTCGGCTGCGCTCCCAGAAACATGACTTAAGTCAAGACAACATGAGCCCCAGTGATTACCCTTGGTTCTATCAATTTGGAGATATGTCTCATGAAAATCTTGCTCGCTGTTGACGGTAGCCCCTTCACCAAAAAAATGCTGGCATACCTGTCCGCGCACGAAGAACTGGTGGCAGTTGGCCGCCACGACTACACCGCCCTGACGGTGCAAGCCGCGCTGCCTCCCCGTGCACGCGCAGCCTTGAGCAAAGACATGGTGGATGAGTACTACGCCGAAGAATCTGCCAAGGTGCTCGAGCCCGTGTCCAAGTTCCTGGCCCAAAGCGGCATCACCGTGAATGCCCGCGCCGAAGTTGGCCCTGCTGGCGAAACCATTGCCAAGATTGCCGAAGAAGGCAAGTTTGACCTGATCATCATGGGCACCCACGGCCATGGTTCGCTGGGCAAGCTGGTGATGGGTTCGGTCTCCACCCAAGTGCTGGCCAACTGCTCCGTGCCCGTCATGCTGATTCGCTGATACAGCACTGCACGCACAAAAAAAGGGCTGCATCTGCAGCCCTTTTTTGTTACCGATCATGACCGTCAATGTGCAGCCAACGGTTGCACCGGCAAGCGCAGCACAAAGCTGGCGCCGGGCTGTCCATCCAGACGCCCCTCACACACCACACTGCCGCCATGGCGCAGTGCAATGCTGCGCACCAGCGACAGCCCCAGCCCTACCCCCCCAGAACGCTCGCTGGCGCCAGGCAGGCGGTAGAACTTCTCAAAAATGCGCTCACGCTGATCGGGCGGCACGCCGGGGCCAATATCTTCCACGCGAATCACCGCCATCTCGCCCTCACGCGACAGCAGCAAGCTGACTTCACCGTGGCTGTAGCGGCGGGCGTTTTCCAGCAGGTTGCGCACGGCACGGCGCACCAGCTTGGCAATCGCAGGCACTTCCACACCTTCGGTGGCTTGCACGTCCAGATCGGCCTCGACACGCGCGCACTCTTCCGCCGCCAAACCAATCAGGTCCACGCTTTCCATGCTGCCCACGTCCACATCGGGCTGCTCCAGGCGGCTGGCCAGCAAGATTTCATCCACCAGCTGGTCCAGTTCGTTGATGTTGCGCTGAATCTCCGTCTTGGCTTTGGCCACCGAGGCATCCCCGCCCATCAACTCCAGCCCCATGCGAATGCGTGCCAGCGGCGAGCGCAGCTCGTGTGAGGCATTGGCCAGCAGTGATTTGTGCGACTGCACCAGCTCTTCAATGCGGCTGGCAGCGGCGTTGAACTGGCGTGCCAGATCGGCCACTTCGTCCGTACCTTCCGTGGCCACGCGCACCGTCAAATCCCCTTCCCCAAAGCGCTGCACCCCGCGCTGCAGGTTCTCCAGTCGCTTGAGCAAGCGGCGAATGATGGGGAACACGCCCACCACCACCACCAGCCCAATCAAGCCCAGCAGCCACAAAAAGCCAAACGGCGGACGCAGCCAGAATGCCCAGTCATGGCCGGGAGGCGGCCCATGGCGGCCATTGCTGGCACCACCGCCCCCACCGCTGCGCGCAGCATTGCCACCGCCCATACGGGGCGTCATTTCCAGAAAGTAGGTGTGCCCGTCGGCACCTTCGATGCTAAAGCGCGGGGCATCACCTTCACCGCGGCGGAGGCGCTCAAACGGCCCTTGCACCAGCACCTGGCCGTTCGCATCGGTCACCGTCATCTCGCGCGCCAAAGAGGTGGGCGAGGCATTGTTGCGCGCGTTGTGCTCTTCGGCCTGTTGCCAGGCCCAGCCCACCACCAGGGTCAACACCGCCACGCCGCCCACCACGGCCAGCCAGATGCGCAGATACAGGCGCTGCGAAAAAACTTTGAACATGTGCAGCCTCAGTCCTGCTGCTTGGCAAACACGTAGCCCACGCCGCGCACCGTCAAAATGCGTTTGGGTGCTTTGGGGTCCACCTCGATCGCGGCGCGAATGCGGCCCATGTGCACGTCGATGGAGCGGTCAAATGCCTCCAGTTCACGTCCGCGCACGGCTTCCATGATCTGGTCACGCGTGAGCACGCGGCCCGCACGCTCGGCCAGTGCCACCAGCAAGTCAAACTGGTAGCTGGTCAGCTCCGCCGCCTGGCCCGCCACCAGCACGGTACGAGCATCGCGGTCAATTTCCAGCGAGCCAAAGCGCAGCACATGTGCCGTGGCCTGGGGCGCGGTGGTCACGCCGTCGTCACCCCGGCGGCGCAAGATGGCGCGAATGCGCGCCAGCAGCTCGCGCGGCTCAAACGGTTTGGGCAGATAGTCATCGGCACCAATTTCCAGCCCAATCACGCGGTCCATCGGATCGCCCTTGGCGGTGAGCATGAGCACCGGCACCTTGGCCGCCGGGCCGGGCATGGCGCGCAGGCGGCGGCAGACTTCCAGCCCATCCATGTCGGGCAGCATCAAGTCCAGAATCAGCAAATCCGGCAGCTTGCCGCTGTCCTGCAGATGCGCCAGCCCACTGGTGGCATCGGCGCAATGCACAACGGCCAGGCTGTTTTGCCCGAGGTAGTCGCTGACCATATCGGCCAAGCGCACATCGTCTTCAATCATCAACAGGGTATGGGTGCTCATAACGGTTCAGTGTAGAGAAGCTGTTTGTCTGTTGCGTAAAGCACAGGTAAAAAGATAAAAAAGGAGCTGCTAGCGCTTGTGAAGTCTAGGTTTTAGATACTTTTCTAATCAAACCCTCTATTTCATCAGCGCTGGCAGCTCCTTTTTTGAATGCAAGCTAGCGCAACCGCACCCGTGCGGCCAGCGCCACCAGCAGCAGCACCGGCAGGCCCAGACAAGCCGTGCCCACAAAGAAGGGCACGTAACCATAGGCATCGACAAACTGGCCCGAAAACCCCGCCAACCACTTGGGCGCCAGCAGCATCATGGAGCTGAACAGCGCGTACTGCGTGGCCGAGTACTGCACATTCGTCAGGCTGGACAGATAGGCAATAAAGGCCGCCGAGGCAATGCCGCCCGCCAAATTGTCGGCACTGACCACCAGCGTCAGCCCCGTCAGGTCGTGGCCGCGCGTGGCCAGCCAGGCAAACAGCAGATTGCTGGCCGCCGACAGCACCGCACCCAGCATCAGCACGCGCATCACGCCCCAGCGCATGGACATCACGCCCCCGATGAAGGCACCCAGCAGCGTCATCACCACGCCAAACACCTTGGTGACGGCGGCCACCTCGTCCTTGGTGAAGCCCATGTCCACATAGAACGGATTGGCCATGATGCCCATCACTACATCGCTGATGCGGTAGACCGCAATCAGCGCCAGCACCAGCGCAGCTTGCCAGCGGTAGCGCTGGATAAAGTCAGCAAACGGCTCTACCAAGGCGCTGCGCAGCCAGTCGGCCACGCTCTTGGCGGCGACCAAAGGCTTGGGGTTGGGCTCTTTGGAGCACAGCACCGTCACCACACCGACCAGCATGCTGGCAGCCATGA
>JAFAGF010000220.1 GCA_023422975.1 Pseudomonadota bacterium | reverse complement strand
TGCTGGCGGCCACTTTGCTGCTGCTGCGTGATCGTGCGCAAGGCGGTTGGGAAGTGCTGATTTCTCGCCGCTCCGAGCATGCCAGCTTTGCCCCTGGCATGTATGTGTTTCCCGGTGGCGGTATCGAGGCGCAAGATGCGGCCGCTGGGCCTCAGGTGGTGCAGTCCCGCGCCGATATGGACGAGGCGACACGCACGGCGGCGGTGGCAGCCCTGCGAGAAACGCTGGAAGAAATGGGGCTGCTGCTGGCGGTGGACGCGCAGGGCGCAGCGGCCTCGCCTGCGGCGGTGCAGGGGCTGGATCGCAGCGCTGCGCTGTGGCCGCAGCTGGTGGCGCGGGGGCTCAGGCTGGATGCGTCGGCCTTGTGGCAGGTGGGGCATTTCACGGCCCCGCCGCATTTGCCCAAGCGTTTTGCGGTGCCCTTTTTTGTGGCCCGTATGCCGCAAGGGCAAACGCCGGTGCCGGACAACAGCGAGCAGTTCGAAGCAGTCTGGGTTGAGCCGCAGCAGGCGCTGGCAGCGCACCAAGCCAAGCAAATGCCCATGATGCTGCCCACCGTGCGCACCCTGGCGTATCTGTCGCAATTCCCCAGTGTAGATGCCATCTTTGCCGCGGTGGCCCAAGGCCCGCTGTGGAAGTTTGCACCGCGTTTCGCGCTGGAAAACGGCAAAGAACGCTCTTTGCTGGACAGTGATGCGGCGTATGGCGAAGCCGCCATGGTCAGCCCCGATGGGCAGGTGGTGCATGAGCTGGCCTGGCAAAGCGAACGCGCTGTGCCGCTGCGCAACAACGTGCTGCGCCTGACGGCACCCAATGCCAATGTCATGACGGGCCCGGGCACCAACAGCTATCTGGTGGGAGAGCCTGCGACGGGCTATATCGCCATCGACCCCGGTCCTGCCGATGCCGCGCATGTGGCACGGCTGCTGGAGGCAGCGGGTGGTGATGTGCGCCACATTGTGTGCACGCACTCGCATGCTGACCATTCCCCCGGCGCATTCTTGCTGCAGGCACTGTGCGTGCAGCGCGGCTTGCCAAAACCGCAGATTTACGGCTTGCCTTCGGCTTCTACCGCACGCCCCAACAGCCACTTTGTGCCCGATGTGGTACTGCAAGATGGAGAGCGGCTTGCGCTTGCTGCACAAGCGTTAGAGGGCGAAAACACTGGAAGTATTACGCACACGGTGCGTGCGGTGTTTACGCCGGGGCATGCTGCCAACCACCTGTGTTTGCTGCTGGAAGAAGATGCGCTGCTATTCAGCGGCGACCATATTTTGAATGGCAGCACGACCATCATCGACACGCCCGACGGCAATATGCGTGACTACATCGACAGCCTCGACAAGCTGGCAGCCTTGTGCCAGACCGAAGGGGTGGAGTTTGTGCTACCCGCCCACGGCTATGTGCTGGGCCATGCGCAGCAGGTGATTGCCAAACTCAAAGCCCACCGGCTGGCGCGTGAGGCCAAGGTGATGGCTGCCATGCAGGCACTGCCGCAAGGCAGCCCACAAGACTGGGTGGCGCTGGCTTATGCCGATACGCCGCAAAACCTGTGGAAGCTGGCGGAAAGAAGCCTGATTGCGCACGTGGAACGCATTCGTGCTTTAGGCTTGCTGCATGTCACCGACTGAACACCCCAAGAACAACGACAACAGCGTCCGCCTCTCCAAGCGACTGGCGGAGCAACTGGCCTGCTCGCGCACGGAAGCAGAGCTGTACATTGAAAACGGCGCCGTCCAGGTTGACGGCGTGACCCAGGAGCACCCTGGCGCCCGCGTACTGCCCCAGCAAGTGGTTACCGTGGCCGAGGGCGCCAAGGCTGAGCATGTGCCGCCGGTCACCATCTTGCTGCACAAGCCTGCGGGCTACTCGGTGCACGCCGGTGGCCATCGCAGTGCTTTGGATTTGCTGACCCCGGAAAACTGGCACCAGGGCGATACGCCTGCGCCGATTCGCATGTTGCAAAAGCATTTTCAGAATCTGGAATGCTTGGAGCCCATTCCCGTGCCGGCCAGTGGCCTGACGGTGCTGACCCAAGACCGCCGCATTGCCCGCAAATTGACGGAGGATGCGCTGTACATCGAACAAGAATGCATCGCCCATGTGCAAGGCAGCCTGGATGCCGAAGGCTTGGAGCACCTGTGCAATGGCTCATCCATTCCGGGCAAGCGCTTGCCGCGCATCAAGGTGAGCTGGCAAAGTGACAACCACCTGCGCTTTGCACTCAAAGGCATTTTTCCGGAAGAGATCGATGCGATGTGCCGGGGCGTGGGCTTGAAGCTGGTGGGCCTCAAGCGCCTGCGCATGGGGCGTATTTCCATGGCCAAGCTGGACGAAGGCCAGTGGCGCTACCTTATGCCTTGGGAGCGCTTTTAAACAGCGTTGTAACCGCTTGGCGAACCGCCGGGCAGCCTTGCCAGGTAACAAAAAAAGGCGCGAATTTCGCGCCTTTTTGTATGTCTAAGCACCTGTCAGTGTCCTTGCCGAGGGATTCTGCACAGTGCTGCGGCACGCTATTTGTTCTTGCTGTGCCCCATGGCAACTACCAATGCAGTGATCAAGAAGAAAGCCTGTAGCTCCAGCGCCCAGCCACCGGATTTGCTCAGCTGCAAAAAGTGGTTGGTGTGCACCAGCACCAAGGCGACCAGCATGTTCATGGCCACCACCAGCGCGGCGGGCACCACATACAGTCCAACCAGCAAAAACAGCGGCGCGACGACTTCACCCAGAAACACCGCATAGGCCAAAAAGCCCGGCAGCCCGGCTTTGATCAGCATGCTCTCAATGCCGCCCACGCCGTTGGTGATCTTGGCCCAGCCGTGAAACAGCATCAGCACCGCCAAGGTGACGCGCAGCAGCACCATGGCCGCATGCGGGTGGTAAAAGTGTTTCCAGAAGCTCATAAGGCCACAGCGTAAAACAAAAAAAGCGTTTTCAGTCCGTGGGAAAACATGGAGAAATGGCTCCAGTCCACTGGCTTGTGGGGCTGTATCGTGTGCACGCGGCAGGCGCATCTGACGTTTGCTGTAGGTCTTGAGCCAGACCTGTTTCAACAGTGTTTGCGCAGCTTGGCAAGCCCTCTAGGATGATTTTCAGCCGCGTGCCGCAGCCTCTGCGTTGCAGTCTGGGCGTGTGCTTATCAACACTTTCTTCGAGGGTTCTGACTATGCAAAAGACTTTCTCTGTGCGCTCTGTGGTTTTGGCTTCGGGTGTGGCTGCTGCTGCATTGGTGATGGTGGGTTGTACGTCGACGGGCACCACCCAGGGCAAGGGCTCTGCCCCCAGCAGCCGCGCTGAACTGGAGTCGCAGTCCACGGCTGCGCTGAACCGCCTGTACAGCGCCATGCCTGGCACCCGTGAGCTGGTGGCCAAATCCAAGGGCGTACTGGTGTGCCCGGCGGTGATTGGTGGCAGCTTTGTGATTGGCGCAGAGCACGGCAAGTGCGTGCTGCGCTCCAACGGCACCTCGCGCGGTTACTACAGCACCACGGCCGCGTCGATTGGCTGGCAGGCAGGCGGCCAATCCAAGGCGGTTATTTATGTGTTCAGCGCACAAGATGCGTATGACAAGTTCCTCAAGAGCGATGGCTGGTCGGTTGGTGCCGATGCCAATGTGGCTGTGGGCAAGGCCGGAGCCAATGGCGGCATTGATACCACCACAGCGAACGCACCGGTCAGCAGCTATGTGCTGAACAACACGGGCTTGGAGGCCGGCGTCTCGGTCAATGGCAGCAAGATCAGCAAGATCAATATGTAAACAGTGCCATCCACCACGGGTGGTATACCAAGACCGGCACCTGCCGGTCTTTTTTTTCTTTGCGCCAAATAGCGCTTTTGACAAGGCGTATCAAGCGCTGATAGCTATGTTTTTATTTTTATGCAGGAGTTGACGGAAAGCGCTATTTGGGCCATGGGGCGTTCAGGAATCTCATGATTTGGGTAGCAGCCTTGAAAAAAAGGTCTAAGCTTTGCGCTTTGTTCTTTTTGCACTGCTTATGCAAGTTCGATTCACCAAAATGCAAGGCGCTGGCAACGACTTTGTCGTGCTGGATGAGACCCAGGGGCGCTTGGGCCTAACGCCTGCGCACTACCGTTTTCTGGCGGATCGCCATTTTGGGGTGGGGGCCGACCAGATTTTGACGGTGCGTCCCTCGCCCGCTGAAGGGGTGGATTTTGAATATGTGATCCACAACGCCGACGGCGGAGAGGTGGAGCAGTGCGGCAACGGTGCACGCTGTTTTGCGCGCTATGTGCATGACAAGGGCTTGACGCCCAAAACAGAAATTCGGGTGCAGACCCAGGCGGGCGTGATTGCCCCCCAACTCACCGCCGACGGCCGCGTGACGGTGAACATGGGTGCCCCTGTGCTGGAGCCAGCGCGTGTGCCGTTTGACGCCTCGGGCCTGCCGCAGCAGTACCAGTCTCAGGCACAGGTCTGGCCCTTGGCCTTGCAAGCGCCTGCCCCGGTCGATCAGGTGCAGGTGGTGGCCGTGTCCATGGGGAATCCGCATGCAGTGCAGTTGGTGGACGATGTAGAGGCGGCCCCAGTGGCCATAGTTGGCCCGCAGATTGAGCGCCATGTGCGTTTTCCACAACGTGTGAATGCAGGCTTTATGCAGGTGCTCTCGCGCAGCGAAGTCAAGCTGCGCGTGTACGAGCGCGGCGCAGGGGAAACACTGGCCTGCGGCACGGGGGCGTGCGCGGCGGTGGTTGCCGGTATCCTTCTGGGTGTGCTGGACCACCGCGTAGACGTGCATACTCGCGGGGGTCTGCTGACCATAGCGTGGACGGGGGGCGCGCAAGACGCCGTCATGATGACGGGGCCTGCCACCACGGTGTTTGAAGGTCAGATACACATTCCTGAAGAACTATGAACAGCATCGAAACACCCGCCATGAATGAAGCCAGCATTGCCGAGTACCTGCTGCAGCACCCTGAGTTTTTTGAACGCCATGCAGAAATGCTGACCGGCGTGCAACTGAGCAGCGGCCATGGCCAGCGCGCGGTGAGCCTGCAAGAGCGCCAAGCGGAAATGCTGCGCGAGAAAATCAAGGGGCTGGAAGGCCGCATCATGGAAATGGTGCGCAACAGCAGTGAAAACTCGGCCATTGCGCACAAGATCCATCGCTGGAGCTGCGGCTTGGCGGCGGTGCAAGACGTGCGCCAACTGCCGCGTGCCATTGCCGAAGGCATTCAAAAAGAGTTCGATGTGCCGCAAGTGGGCATTCGCGTGTGGGATGTGGCCGGGCCTTATGTGGGCCAGCTGTTCACCATGGGCGTGAGCGAAGATGCCAAGTCTTTTGCCACGTCGCTGACCATGCCGTTTTGCGGCCCCAACCTGGGCTTTGAGCCGACTGCCTGGCTGCCCAACGCCAGCGAAGTGCAGTCCATGGCCTTGCTGACACTGCGCGAAGGCCCTAACGACA
>JAFAGF010000202.1 GCA_023422975.1 Pseudomonadota bacterium | reverse complement strand
CTGAAGGTCGCGCCATTCAAGGCGCAGAACATGAGCAACAACGCCCGCGTCGTTGCCACACCCGATGGAAAGTGGGGCGAGATTGGCACGGCCCAGTACCTGCAGGCGCTGGCCGCCGGTGCCGTGCCCGATGTGCGCATGAATCCGCTGCTGCTCAAGCCCGAGGCCGATACGCGCAGCCAGGTGGTACTGATGGGGCAAGCCAATGCCGAGCTGAGTGCGCTGCCTTGGCGCGGCCGCAGCCTCAAGGTGTGGCCGCAGATCGCACAGGCGCTGGACGCGTTGCGTGCCGAAAACGATGTGGTGGTGATCGAGGGTGCAGGCTCGCCCGCCGAGATCAATTTGCACGCCAGCGATGTGGTGAACATGCGCGTGGCGAAGCACTGCAACGCGCATTGCTTGCTGGTGTCAGACATTGACCGGGGGGGCGCATTTGCCCACCTGTACGGCACATGGGCGCTGCTGCCCGAAGATGAGCAGCAACTCATCAAAGGCTTTGTGCTGAACAAATTCAGGGGCGATGCCGCGCTGTTGGCACCTGCGCCGCAGATGCTCGAAGAAAAAACCGGCGTGCCTACCGTGGCCTGCATTCCCATGCAGTTTGACCACGGTTTGCCCGAAGAGGATGGCGTGTTTGATGACCGGGGCAGCACGGGCGCCGGGCAGGTGGTGCACACCACGATCGCCATCGTGGCCTATCCACGCATCAGTAATTTGGATGAATTTCAGCCGCTGCTGCAGGTGCCCGGTGTGCGCGTGGTCTGGGCGCGTTCGCCTGCACAGATCGCAGGGGCAGACTGGGTGATCTTGCCGGGCTCCAAAGCCACGGCCTCAGATTTGCAATGGATGCGCCGCCAAGGGCTGGATGCTGCCGTCGCAGCCCATGCCAACGCGGGCCAACGCGTGCTGGGCATTTGCGGAGGGCTGCAAATGCTGGGCGAGGCCTTGATTGACTTGCACGGCGTAGACGGCAACGAGGCCGGGCTGGGTTTGCTGCCGTTGGTCACGGTGTTTGAGCGCGAGAAAACCGTGCGCCGCGTGCGCGTACACCTGCCGGCCTTGCGCGGAGCATGGTCGGTGTTGCAAGGCGTGGATCTGGAGGTGTATGAAATCCACCATGGTCAGACCCAGCTGCGTGCCGACATGGAAGCGGGCCAGCCGCAGTGTGCGGATGAGCCCGTGCCCGGCATGGTGTGGCAAAGCGCCCGCGCGAACGTGTGGGGCACCTACTGGCATGGGCTGTTTGAAAACGCAGCGCTGGTGCAGGCACTGTGGGGCACGCAAACCCCATCACTGGAGGATGTGTTTGCGCGGATGGCTCAGGGGGTGGAGCGCTGGTTTGACGTCAAAATGTAAGTGATTGCTAAGGCTGTAGGCCTGAGACTGCAAGCCTTATTGGGCTGAACCGATACGCTCAAGGAGGCAGTGGGTGCATGCTGGGACATCCACTCAGTTATCTCAGGAGAACACTTTGATGAAACTGCCTTTGACCGCTTCTTTGCGCCTCGCTTTCTGTGCAGTGGCACTGTCTGGCGCCGCCGTGGCACATGCACAGACCCAGCCTGCCCCCATGCCGGAGCCTGCACCTGTCATGAAGTCGCCCCCTGCAGGGGAAATGCCCAAGCACCACCCCAAACCCATGTCCAAGCACAAGGGGCAGCACCCAGCGGGGCATGGCAAATATGCGACCCCCCAGCAGCATGAAGCAGCGGCAGTGGCCGGTGAGCGCAGCCGTGGTGCTGGCCCCCAGAACCCCGGTGCAGGTCAGCCCAATGAGTTTGAACGCAATGCCTTGCGCCGCTGTGAAATCTTCAAAACCGATCTGGATCGCCAAGCCTGTGTGGAACGTGTGCGCCAGCCGCAAATCTCTGGCAGCGTGCAAGGTGGTGGTGTGATTCGTGAGTACACACAAACTTACCAAGTGCCTGCATCGCCCACTCCTGCTGCTGCACCTGCGATGGTGCCTCAGACCAACCACATGGTGCATCCACCGGTACAGCCGATGAGCAAGTAAACACGCACACCATGACATTTCAAAACCCGGCCTAGGCCGGGTTTTTGCATGGGGGATTGAGGCGGCTCATCTGCCAAAGGTCAGGGCTGGGCGCATACTTGCAGCAAGGCGCTGCGGCGCCATGTTTGTTGATGAGAAGCTGAATATGTTGCCTGTGATTCCTGAAGTCGTTGCTATCGAAGATGTTGCCTTGGCTGCCCACGTGCAGGCCTTGCTGGATGACAAAACCAAGCCCGTGGGTTCGCTGGGCATGCTGGAGCAACTGGCGCACCGCATTGCCTGCATCTTGGGCACCGATGCTCCGGTGCTGCAGCAGCCACAAATGGTGGTGTTTGCTGCCGACCATGGGCTGGCCGCGCGGGGTGTGTCGGCTTACCCCGTCGATGTGACGTGGCAGATGGTGGAGAACTTCATGGCCGGGGGGGCCGCCGTGAGCGTGCTGGCACGCCAGCATGGGATTGCGCTGAATGTGGTGGACTGCGGTGTGGCGCGTGATTTTGAAGTGCGCGAGCAAGACCCGCACGACAAGCTGCCCAAAGCCGATCAGCCGCGTCTGTGGCGCCGCAAGGTGGCGTATGGCACGCAAGACTGCAGCCAAGGCGCTGCTATGACGGCGCAAGAGTGCGCGCTGGCAATGCGCAACGGCGTAGAGCTGGTCAAAAAACTGCCTGGTAATGCATTGCTGCTGGGCGAGATGGGGATTGGCAATACCTCCACCGCATCGCTGCTGTTGACCAAGCTGTGCGGCGTGCCGATTGAGCAGGTGACGGGCATGGGCACCGGCCTGAGCGCAGAGGGCGTGCAGCGCAAGATTGCCGTCTTGCAGCAGGTGCTGGCGCGGCATGCGCAGGTGACTGACCCCTTGGAAGTGCTGGCGGCCATGGGTGGTCTGGAAGTGGCCACCATGGTGGGCGCCGTGCTGCAGGCCGCTGCCGAGCGCCGCGTGGTGGTGGTTGACGGCTTTATCACCACCGCCGCCGTGCTGGTGGCCAGCCGCTTGCAGCCTGCGGTGCTGCAGCGCTGTGTGTATGCCCACAGCTCGGGTGAGCCCGGGCACGCGCTGATGTTGAAAGCCTTGAATGCCAAGGCGCTGCTGGATTGGCAGCTGCGTTTGGGTGAGGGCTCTGGCGCTGCGACTGCGTGGCCGCTGTTGCCCGCAGCCTGTACCATCTTGCGTGAGATGGCCAGTTTTGGCGCGGCAGGGGTCGCGACCAAGAGCGCTTGAACGTAGCCGCCTTGTACCCAGCCCGCAAGTGCTGGGGCTTACGGTGCTAAAAAGAGAGCTGCTAGCGCATGTGTATGCTGGTTTTTACGATGGATTCATTCTTAAAGCCAGACTATAAGAGCGCTGATAGCTCTCTTTTTTATGGATGCATCAATCCAGTCGAATGCTGGGGCGCAGGCGGGAGTTGATCAAATCCACCAGCCACAGCAGGCCGCCGCGCCAAAAGCCGTACAGGCGCGCCTGGTGGGAGCGGTACAGCCAGATGTGGCTGAGCATGGCCATGCGCCCTTTGATCAGGCCGCCGTTGAACAGGCCAAATTTGCCGAGCGATCCGTAGGCATCGTAGTTGGCCAGTGACACCAGCGCACCAAAGTCGCGGTAGGCAAAACCTTTGCCCGCGTAGGCGTGGGGGCTGGCCAGCACCTTGGGCAGCAGCTCAATCACATAGCGTGCTTGCTGGTGCGCCACCTGGGCGGTGGGGGGTAATGGCGTGGTCTGGCCGGGCAAGGTGTAGCTGGCACAGTCACCCACGGCGTAAATGTTGGGGTCGGCGGTTTGCAGGTCATCGTTCACGATGAGCTGGTGGCCCCGGGTGGTGGGCAGGCCCAGCGTCGACAGAAAGGCCGGGGCTTTCACACCGGCGGCCCACACGCTCAGCCCTG
>JAFAGF010000167.1 GCA_023422975.1 Pseudomonadota bacterium | reverse complement strand
ACGAAACCGCTTACGGCGACTTCGCGGCCAACAACTAAGCACACCACGCACCACGCTTTCCGCCTGGTGCGTTTTTTCTATCTAGGCCTCACCGCCGCGCACACTGTGCGCTGCCAAGTGAATGGGATTGGCATTGGACATATTCGCGCGACTTGCATGTGCAGCATTTGTACCTCGGCGCGCACTGTGAGGAATGAGGGAGTGGAATGATGAACCAACGACTGCAAGCACCCTTGTCTCAACTGCATGAAAGCGATGCTTTTGCGCGCCGCCACATTGGGCCCAGCACACCCGATGAAGCGCACATGCTGCGCACCGTGGGCCAGCCCTCCCGCCAAGCATTGATGGCCGCCATCGTGCCCAGCAATATCGTGCGCCAGACTCCGATGGACTTGCCGCCAGCGGCCACCGAGCACGAAGCCCTGCAAGAGCTCAAAGCCATCGCCAGCCGCAACCGCGTGCTCAAAAGCTTTATCGGCCAAGGCTATTACGGCACCCACACGCCAGGCGTCATCCAGCGCAATATTTTGGAAAACCCAGCCTGGTACACCGCGTACACGCCCTATCAGGCGGAAATCTCTCAGGGTCGCCTGGAAGCCTTGCTCAATTTCCAGACCATGGTCTGTGACCTCACGGCCATGCCGGTGGCCAATGCCTCCATGCTCGATGAGGCCACGGCCGCCGCCGAAGCCATGGCCTTGGCGCGGCGCAGTGCAGGCGCCAGCAGCCCGGTGTTTTTGGTGCATCCGGATGTCCATCCGCAAACATTGGAAGTGCTGCGCACCCGCGCCGAACCTATGGGTTGGAGCGTGACCACGCCCAGCGACCACGCCGCCTTTTTGGCCGCATTGAGCCAGCCCCACTTTGGCGCTTTGGTGCAATACCCCAGCAGCACAGGCGCTATCGAGGATTGGCGCGCAGCCGCAGCGCAGTGCCACGCCCAAAAAGCCTTGCTGGTGGCTGCCACGGATTTGCTGGCACTGACCCTACTCACCCCACCCGGCGAATGGGGCGCCGACATCGTGGTGGGCAACAGCCAGCGCTTGGGCATGCCCATGGGCGCCGGTGGCCCACACGCAGCATTCATGGCCTGCCAAGAAGCCCTCAAACGCTCCTTGCCTGGCCGCCTGGTGGGGGTGAGTGTCGATGCCCAGGGTTCACCAGCCTTGCGCCTTGCGCTCCAAACCCGCGAGCAGCACATCCGCCGCGAGAAAGCCACGTCCAACATCTGCACCGCGCAGGTGCTGCCTGCGGTCATGGCCAGCATGTACGCGGTCTATCACGGTCCGCAAGGACTGCGCGACATAGCCCAGCGCGTTGCCCAGCTGACCGCAGCGCTGGCACAAGGGCTGGAACACCTTGGCTGCACGTTGCGCCACAGCACCGCCTTTGACACCGTCACCGTGCACACACCAGAAAACGCATTAAATATAGCTACCCGCGCTTTATTGGCGGGCGTTAACCTGCGAAAAGTCTCTGAAAGCGATCTGGGAATTTCGTTGGACGAAACCAGTACCGCGGCAGACGTGGCATTGCTGCTGCGGCTGTTTGGCGCGGCCCAGACGCCCATCATCGACACCGCTGCCCCACCGCGCATTCCACCCGCACTGCTACGCAGCAGCCAATTTCTCATCCACCCGGTTTTTCACAACCACCACAGTGAAACCGCGATGCTGCGCTACATCCGCAGCCTCTCCGACAAAGATCTGGCGCTGGACCGCTGCATGATTCCGCTGGGCTCGTGCACCATGAAGCTCAACGCCACCAGCGAGATGATCCCCATCACCTGGCCGGAATTTGCGCACATACACCCCTTTGCCCCCGCCGATCAGCAACAAGGCTACGCCCAGCTTGATCAGCAGTTGCGCGACTGGCTGTGCACCATCACCGGCTACGCGGGCGTGAGCCTGCAGCCCAACGCTGGGTCACAAGGTGAATATGCCGGATTGCTGGCCATCCGCGCATGGCACGCATCGCGCGGCGAAGCGCACCGCACCATCTGCCTGATTCCCTCCAGCGCCCACGGCACCAACCCTGCCAGCGCACAGATGTGCGGCATGCAGGTGGTGGTGGTGGCTTGCGATGCGCAAGGCAATATCGACATGGCCGACCTGCAAGCCCAGTGCGAGGCGCACAGCGACAAGCTGGCTTGCATCATGATCACCTACCCCAGCACCCACGGCGTGTTTGAAGACTCGGTACGCCCGCTGTGCGAGCTGGTCCACCAGCACGGTGGACGCGTGTATGTGGACGGTGCCAATATGAATGCGCTGGTAGGGCTGGCCGCACCCGGCGCGTTTGGCGGTGATGTGAGCCATCTGAACCTGCACAAAACGTTCTGCATTCCGCACGGCGGCGGCGGCCCCGGCGTAGGCCCGGTGTGCGTCGCACCAGACTTGGTGCCTTTTCTGCCCGGCCACGCTGCAGCAGGCAAGGCGGCGGTGGTGGGTGCGGTGTCTGCAGCGCCTTATGGCAATGCCGCTGTCTTGCCGATTAGCTGGATGTATATCCGCATGATGGGCGCCAGCGGCCTGCGCCACGCCACGGAAACCGCCATTTTGAACGCCAATTACATCAGCGCCCGTCTGCAAAACGCCTTCCCTACGCTGTACGCCGGCCCCGGAGGCTTTGTGGCGCACGAATGCATTTTGGATTTGCGGCCCCTCAAAGAGTCCAGCGGCATCACTGCCGAAGATGTGGCCAAGCGGCTGATTGACTACGGTTTTCACGCACCCACACTGTCTTTCCCCGTACCCGGTACCTTGATGGTGGAACCCACCGAAAGCGAGCCACTGCAAGAGCTGGATCGCTTCATCGATGCCATGCTGGCAATTCGCGCAGAAATTCAACGCATTCAAGATGGCGACTGGTCGCGCGAGGACAACCCCCTCAAAAATGCACCACATACCGCCACCCAGCTTCTGCAAGAACCTTGGCAGCATGCGTACAGCCGTGCCGAGGCCGCAGGGCACAAGCAGTTGGCAACCAAGTACTGGCCACCCGTGTCACGCATCGACAACGTGCACGGGGACCGCAATTTGGTGTGCACCTGCCCGCCCATGGAGGCTTACCTGAGTTAAGCCAGCGCCCATCAACACTTCACTTGTTGGCTGGTCCTTCAAGCACTTACACTGCTGAGCTCTTGCCCCGCACCGCTCGTGTCTATGAGTCGTCCCGACCTCTCCTTCCTCCTCAACCGCGAAGACGCACCCGCAGCGCCACCCTTGGAGTCTGACTTGGACACCATGCCGCTGGAGGCACTGCCCGTGTTCGACCTTCCGGATGATGTGCCGGACGACGACCCGCTGGCGGCCTTGATTGCCGAGCTGCGCAATTACCAAAACGAGCTGGAAATCCAAAACAAAGTACTGGACTACAGCCAAGCGGTGGCAGAAAGTGCCTCCGAGCGGTTTGAAGCGCTGTTCTCCAGCGTACCGCTGCCTTTGCTGGTACTTGATGAGCACGACATGGTCATCCAGGCCAATGCCATGGCACACAATGCATTCCAGGCGGAAGGGCATGACCGGCTGCTGGTGTCGTTCATGCCATATGTCTGCCCCACCGACACGGAGCGTGTGGTGCAGGCGTTTACAGCTTCACGCAGTGCAGGCCACAGTGAAGCACACGAAGTCATCTTTACGCTGGGCAGCGGCCAACAGATTCAGGCCGACCTGCATATCGCTTGTATTCAAATCCCGCAACGTGAAGGCCCAGCCATTGCACAATTCATGTGCGCCATTGTTGACCAGGGCCCGCTGCTGGCCGAGCGCCACCAACTTCAGGAGCGCAACGACCAGTTGCACGCCAGCGAGCGGCGCCTAGAGTCGGTGATCAACTCTTCACTGGATGCCATCATCTGCGTCGACCGCGACCAGCGCATTACGGTCTTCAACCCCACAGCCGCTGCTTTGCTGCTGTGCCCTGTCGCAGATGCGCTGGGCTCCAAGCTGGAGCGCTTCCTGCCGGATGCGGTGCATGCGCTCGATTTAGCACCCCTCACCACGCAAGCCATGCTGGGCGAGATGACTGCCCGCACTGCAACTGGCAAGACCTTGCCGGTTGAGGTGTCCATGTCTTTTGAGCGTCTGTCAGACGGCGAAGTAACCACCGTCTTTGCACGAGACCTCACCAGCCACAAGCGCGCAGAAGCACAACGCAGCGAGCTGGAGATGCAACTGCGTGAGTCCCACAAAATGCAGGCACTGGGCACGATGGCAGGCGGCATTGCCCACGACTTCAACAACATCGTGGGTGCCATTTTGGGGAATGTGGAGTTGGCCAAAGCCGATTGCGGGCACAACCCCCAAGCTTTGGAGAGCCTGCTCGAAATTGAAAAAGCAGGTCGCCGTGCCAGAGATCTGGTGCGCCAGATTCTGACTTTCAGCCGCAATGAGCCGCCCAAACGTTACGCGGTGCACGCCCATGAAGTCATGCGCGATACAGAGCGTTTGCTGCGCGTCACCCTGCCACCAGCGATTGAGCTGCAAGTCAATGTCTCGCATGAGTTGCCTTGCATGCTGGCAGACCCCACCCAGGTGGAGCAAGCGCTGTTTAACCT
>JAFAGF010000003.1 GCA_023422975.1 Pseudomonadota bacterium | reverse complement strand
TACCTCGTACGCCACGGCCAGGCTTCTTTTGGGGCCGACGACTATGACCAGCTCAGCGCCTTGGGCACACAGCAGGCGCAGCAGCTTGGCCGCTACTGGCAAGAGCGCGGCATGCGCTTTGATGCCGTGTACACCGGCACGCTCAAGCGCCATGTACAAACGCTTGCGGGCATCCACGAAACCCTGCCGGGATTGCCCGACGCCCACGCCTTGCCTGCGCTCAATGAATACGACAGCCATGCACTGATTCGCTGTGTGCATCCTGAGCCGCTCGGTGCGGTAGACACCCCGGAGGCCTACCGCGCGCACTTTCGACTGTTGTGTGATGCCATCGCACAATGGATGGCGGGTGTCATCAGCCCCGAGGGCATGCCGACGTGGGAAGATTTTTCCGGCGGTATCTGGCAAACGCTGGAGCACATTCGCCACCAGCACCATGCAGGCAATGTGCTGATCGTCAGCAGCGGTGGGCCGATCTCGTGTGCGACCGGCTTGGTCTTGGGCGCAACACCCGAGGTGTCGATCGCCCTCAATATGCGCATTCGCAATACCGCAGTCACCGAACTGAGCATGAGTGCCAAACGCCTGATGCTGCAGACGTTCAACACGCTCAACCACCTGGATTCCGCGCAGACCCGCGACTGGATCACCTTTGCTTGATTGCGTGCGCAACGGAATCTGAAAAGCTCGGAAAACACATGCAATTTGGCATGTTTTTTCCTGCAGGTGTACAACGCTCTGTGGCAGCTTGCTGCGCTCTGGGAGCTTGTATGTTTGCACCTTTTACCGAGGACGCGCTGGAGCCCCAGCTGTCCGTCACAGACATGGCCGCCTTGCGCGACTTGCTGGGCGACGCGATCCAGCCCCACCAGGCCATTGCCATGCTGGATTTGGGCCACCACCGCAGCCGCCTGCTCATCAGCGAAGGCGAAGGTGGCCACCCGCAGCCGGTGTTCCACCACATGACGCTGGGCCTTGACCTGCTTGCCACACGCACCTTCCGGGAGCACATGCCCACCGAAGCGCAGCTGGAGCACGGCATCATGCTCGTAGAAGATGCGGTCATGCCCATGGCCCGTCTGATTCCGCCCAGCAATGTGTTTGTCACCCGCGACCCCTATTTGCTGGAAGTGGGGCAACAAGCTTTGGGCGTGCGCGATGTAACCGCTGCCTGGAAAACCACCGGACGCCTGCCGGTGCTCAGTCGTGAAGCGGTGGAAGCGCAATTCGAACTGCTCGCCCGCCAGGCCGCTCACCCCCACCTGCCACAAGGCGATCTGCCCCAGTCCCCGCGCTGGGCTGCTGCGCTCTTGTTTTTGCGGGAAATTCTGCACCACTGGCAGTTGGGTGCTGTGCGTCTACTGCCAGAAAAGGCGCATTAAGCGCCCAAAGGCTGAGGCTTTGCGCCCACCGTATCGAGGGGCAAGGCATGCATTTCTGCCAGCAATTGCGCCAGACTGGCTGCCGCCCCCTCCACCAAAGCTTGGCCGCGCTGCGCATCGGCCGCCGCCGCGTTGCCCGCTGCGCCTTGGGGGTTGTAATCCTGCATGGCCCAGCCTAATTTCGCGCTTTTCCCGTTCCCCAAAATCGGAAAGCGCTGGGCACGTACTTCGGAGGTGCTGGCAAAGTTTTGCGCATGCTGCATACAGACCAGTTCAGGTGCCACATGCAGCATCATGGATGTTTCTGTCTCCCCGCCATGCACACCAAAACGGTGCTCATGCGCACTGAACGCTTCATTCACACCGCTAGGTTGCGGCAGATTGAACCAACTGCTGTGATAGACCAGCAGGCCACATTGCATGCGCAATTGCCGGGCCACGATGTCCATGCTGCTCACATTACCGCCGTGGGCATTGAAGATCAGCAGCTTCTTGACCCCGGCGCGCGCCACGCAGGCGCCCAATTCGGTCCATACGGCCAGCAGCGTGGCGGGCGATAAACCCAAGGTGCCGGCGTAATCCTGGTGCTCCAAACTGAGGCCTATCGACTGGGTCGGTAACGCCAGCACCGGTACATCCAGGGACAGCTGCGTCAGTGCCGCATCCAAAATACCTTCGGCCAGTGCACTGTCCACATTCAAAGGCAGATGGGGGCCATGCTGCTCCACCGCACCCACGGGCAAGACCGCCACCGTCTGTTCCACCAGCCCACTGTGCTGCGCCAGCGCAAAATCACGCGCTGACACCTCGGCCCAGCGGCGCGAAGGCCATTGCCGCAACGCGGGCTGTGCAGACAAGTCCGAGGAAGAAGGGATATCAGGGGTTTGGCACATGCTGCAATCTTAGGCGCTGTCCGGCAGACTGGCGCATCCACCCCACCACAATCCCCCTATGTCTACTGCCCCAGCGCGCACGCCTACGCGCGACCTCACCCAAGGCCCCATCGCCCGCACCTTGCTGGTGTTCTCACTGCCCATCTTGGCGGGCAACGTACTGCAGTCCCTCAACGGCTCCGTGAACGCCATGTGGGTGGGCAAGTACTTGGGGGAAGCAGCACTCACTGCTACGGCCAATGCCAACAACATCATGTTCTTGCTGATTGGCCTGATCTTTGGGGTAGGCATGGCAGCCACCATCTTGGTGGCCCAAAGCATGGGAGCAAAAAATCTCACGCAAGCGCGCACTGTGATTGGGTCTAGCGCTACGTTTTTTGGCATTGTCTCTTTGGTCATCGCACTGATTGGCTACCCGCTATCGCGCCATATCTTGCAATGGATGGGCACCCCCGAGCAGGCCTTGCCACTGGCAGAGAGTTATTTGCGCGTGATCTTTCTGGCCATGCCGCTGCTGTATCTGTTTGCCTTCATCTCGGCCATCTTGCGCGGCGCGGGCGATACGCGCACGCCCTTTATCTTCTTGCTGATCGTGGTGGTGCTCGACGTCATCCTCAACCCGGTGCTGATTTTTGGCCTCGGCCCCTTCCCGCAAATGGGTATCACGGGGGCTGCCACCGCCACCCTGGTCTCCAACGCCATCAGCTTTGTGGCCATGCTGCTGTGGCTGTACTGGCGCAAACACCCGCTGTGGATTGGCAGCCATGAGCTGCATTTCTTCCTGCCCCAGGCGCGCATCCTGCAGGCACTGGTCATCAAAGGCCTGCCCATGGGTGCGCAAATGGTGATGATTTCCCTGGCCATGCTGATGGTCATGACCATGGTCAATAGCTATGGTGTGGAAACCTCCTCCGCCTACGGTGCCGCCTTGCAGCTGTGGACTTATGTGCAAATGCCCGCCATGGCCATTGGAGCGGCCTGCTCCACCATGGCCGCACAGAACGTGGGCGCGGGCCAGTGGCACCGGGTGGACGGCACCGCCAAGGCTGGCGTGTTGGGCAATGTGCTGATGACCGGCGCCCTCGCCGCGCTGATCGTGTTGCTGGACCGTCAGGTGCTGGGGCTGTTTTTGCCCGCAGGCAGCGAGGCCCTGGCCACCGCCCGCCACCTGAACCACATTGCCGTGGGCTCCTTCCTGTTCTTTGGCGTCACCTTTGTACTGTCGGGCGTGGTGCGGTCCACGGGTGCGGTGATGCCTCCGCTGGTTATTCTGGGCATTGCCCTGTGGGGCGTGCGCGTGCCTGTGGCCAAGCTGCTGCAACCGTGGTTGGGCGTAGACGCCATCTGGTGGAGCTTTCCTGCCAGCTCGGTCTGCGCCATGCTCATGAGCGTGGCCTACTACCGCTGGGGCCGCTGGCGCCAGGCACGCATGCTCAGTCAACCCACCGCAGACGAGGAAACCGTGGCCACCCCAGCCGAAGTGGCAGGCCAGCCCCCTGCCCCGGTCTGTGCGCTGCGTCAACGTTTACCCTCGCAAACACCAGCCACCACTGCGGACACCCCCTGAAATCCGAGCACGACAACGCATACAGGAACCACAATGCGGTTTCTGCATCCAAGCTCTGTCATGCCGATTTCTGCCCCCACCTCTTTCCGCCGCGCGCGGGCTGCTGCGCTGCTCATGGTGCTCAGCCTTGTGACGCTGTGTTCCGCTTTGCTGCCCACGCTTGCCCGTGCGCAAATCCAGCTCAAGATGGGCGGCGCGTCCAGTGCCGCCGCGGTGTCAGACACCGTCACCACCCCCCGCGTGCAGGCGCAACTGGTCGCGCTGGCCCCACAAGGCATTGCCCCCGGCCAGCCGCTGGAACTGGGCCTGCGCATCCAGCACCAGCCGGACTGGCACACCTACTGGAAGAATGCAGGCGACTCCGGCCTGCCCACGCAACTGGACTGGCAACTGCCCCTCGGCATGCAGGCTGCAGACATTGCGTGGCCCACACCCCAGCAAATCCGCGTGGGCGACATGCTCAACTACGGCTATGAAGGCACGGTGCTGCTACCAGTGACCGTGCAGGTCGGCCCCGACTTTCAGCCCCGCGCCGACGGCACGGTAGACATTCGCCTGAACGCCTCCTGGCTGGTGTGCCGCGTGGAATGCATTCCCGAAGAAGGGCAGTTTGCCCTGAGCCTGCCCACCCAGGTGGCAGACACCCTGTGGGCCAGCGACTTTGCCCAGGCCCATGCCCAGGCACCGCAAGCCCTCGAAGCGGCACCCTCCGTCTTTCGCGCGCTGCCCAGCGGCGACCGTGTCAGCCTGCGTGTGCAAGGCCTGCCCGCTGCAGCCCACGGCCAGACACTGGCCTTCTACCCCGAATCTGCCGACACCTTTCACCACGCCGCCGTGCTGGGCAAAGACTGGCAACAAGCCTGGGAAGGCGATGTCTGGACGGCCGAGCTGCCCCTGTCCGCCATGCGCGGGGAAACGCCCGCGCAACTGAGCTTTGTGCTGGGCCTGCCCGCAGCAGGTGCCGATGTGGCGCATGCACCGCCGTCCCAGTCATGGCGCATCACCGCCCCGGTCGAAGGCACATGGACGGCGGTCGACCTGGCCCAGGTCTCCCCCGCACTGGCAGCGGCATTGGAGGCCAACCAGCAAGCAGCCTCCAGCACCGCACCCGCCGCCCCGGCCAGCAGCATCAGCACCAGCAGCTGGGTGGCGGCCTTGATCGGTGGCCTGATTGGCGGCCTGCTGCTCAACCTCATGCCCTGCGTCTTTCCGGTGCTGGCCATCAAGCTCATGGGCTTTGCGCGCCATGGCGCGGATGTGCGCGCCCAGCGTGCCAACGGGCTGGCTTATGCCGCGGGCGTGGTGCTGAGCTTCATGGCGCTGGGCGGTGTGCTGCTGGCGCTGCGCGCTGCAGGCGAACAGCTGGGCTGGGGCTTTCAGCTGCAGTCGCCGGCGGTGGTGGCAGGCCTGGCCGCGCTGTTCACCTTGATTGGTCTGAACTTGGCGGGCGTGTTTGAGCTGACCCAGGT
>JAFAGF010000300.1 GCA_023422975.1 Pseudomonadota bacterium | reverse complement strand
TTACTGGGGCTGCACGCCGGGCAGAAACTCAATGCCGGTGCGCTGCACCAGTTCGGCATAGCTGATGGGCTTGCTCACGCGCTCATCGTCGCGGTTGGCCTGCCAGTGGGCCCAGGCGCGGTTGGTGCTGGCGTCATACACCAGCTTGTACAGATAGGTGGGAACGGCTACGCGGTTGTCACCCACGGTGGCAGGCTGCGCATCAAATACCGGGCCGGTGATGATGTACACATCGCCCTTGGCACGGCCTGCGTAGCGGCGGGTGTCTTTTTCAATGTGGGCCCAGGGGCCGCCGTTTTGCTTGATGGACTGGGGCACCATATTGGCCAGCGAAAAGCTTTGTGCCATGGCCTGGGCGGTGGGCATGTCGGCGGCAGGGGCCATGTGGCCCCGCGAGTAGCCAGAGCGCTTGTAGTCGCTCAGTTCCGCACGTTCGGCACGCGGCAGGCGGGCGTCGGCATAGAACTTGTTGGTGCGCTTTTCATCGGCATCGGCCACCAGTGCGGGGTTCAGGCGCTGGGCCACAAATAGGGGGGTGCGGGTGTTGCCGTTGTGCATGACGGCGAAGGCGTCAAAGCACAGGTCACGCAGCTTGGGCTGGGTGCTGATGGCGGGTGGCTGGCCTGCCGCAAAAAACTGGCGGCATGCTTGAAAGTGCGGGCTGGCTGCAGGTGCGGGGGCGGAGGCACTGGGTGCTGGGGCGGCTGAAGCAGGCGCGGAGGTTTTGGGGGGAGAAGTGTTACCTAAACAAGCACTTAACAATGCGGCACCCAAGACGGATGCCACCACAGCGCGTGCACTGCGCGCTGAAAACTTTCGAAAAATCACTGAAATCCCTTGCAGCCATTACGGCTGATGTTCACAAATCAATAGCAAGGGATTGGAGCAGCTTTTGCGAAAAAGTTCCGATGAGCGGTTATCAGGCGGTGCTGGTGGGGCTGACGTGCCCAGTGCGGCCTGCGCACCATGGGCGGGCCTGCAGCAGGCTAGTTGCCATCCCAGCTGGCACTCCAGCGGTCATCCCATTGGTGGCGGGTGCGGTCTATGTTGCGACGGTCGCGCTTGCTGGGTCGGCCATCGTGTTGCAGGGCAATGCTGCTGGCGGGCTCGGGTGCCAGGCGCTGCTGTTCGGCCAGCCGTGCGCGTTCGGCCACACTGTCTGCCGTTTCCTGGTAGAGCTGCTGTGCGATGGGCGCGGGGCCACGGATGGCGCTCAGCCCCAGCACCTTCACGGTCTTCGGTACATTGCCCTGGCGCAGGGCAATGGTGTCGCCCACACGCACTTCGCGCGAGGCCTTGGCCGCCGCCGCATTCACGGTGACGCGGTTCTTGCTGATTTGCTCCACGGCGAGGCTGCGGGTTTTGTAAAAACGGGCAGCCCACAGCCATTTATCGAGTCGCATGGAAGAAATTTCACTCATGCACACATTGTCGTGGATGCGGGTGTCCATCGCTGTTTGGCAGTGCTGGGCACGCTGGAGTGCGGGTTTTTACCGGCTGTGCAGATGCCGATGAACGGGATGATGCGGCAGCCCCCGCAAGCTTGATCCTGCGCAGAGCAGGGTCAAGGTGCCGGTGGCAGCCTTGCACGCAATGGCTTGGCAATGCAATCCAATCCAGACAAGAGGGTGTGACCTATGAAAGAACAAGACGCAGCCGCGCCTGCGCAGGCTTTGCAGGCGGAGGGGGCGGTGCCGCCGCCGTTGAGTGCCGGACAAATGGCTGTGGGGGTGGTGATTGCCTTGGTTGCACTGGTGCTGGCCTGGGCCACATGGCGCTTGCCTGCGCAGCCCATGGCGATGGACGGGGGCGCACGACTGGTGCCCAGCCTGTGCGCCGGCGTGTTGTTGCTGTGCGGCCTGTGGCTGGTCTGGGAGGCCCGCCACGGAGGCTGGCGCCATGTGCCTGCTGCCGAAGCAGCGCATGTACAGATCACCCCGTGGGTCTGGGTGACAGCAGGGGTGCTGCTGTGTGCGGGGCTGATCCGGCACAGTGGCTTTGTGGTGGCTGCGGCACTGTGCTACGTATTGGCCTTGCAGGGACTGCGTGTGGCAGAGCAGCCGGGGCAGGGCATGCGCGGCAGCCGCTGGGTGGTGGATGCGGTGGTTGGCCTGTTGTTGGCTGCGGTGGTGTATGTGCTTTTTACCCAGGTGCTGGGTATTGATTTACCCGCAGGGTGGTTGCCATGGATGTGATGAATGCGTTGTGGCAGGGGCTGGCGGTTGCCACCACCCCTGAAAATTTGGCCTGGGCTTTGGCCGGGTGCGTGCTGGGAACCGCGCTGGGGGTGTTGCCGGGTTTTGGACCGTCGGTGGCGGTGGCTTTGCTGCTGCCGATGACGTTCCATGTCGATATCACCCAGGCCTTTGTATTTTTTATTGCGATTGCCTGCGGGGGCATGTACGGCGGCTCGACCACCTCTATCTTGCTCAATACACCGGGTGAAAGCGCCAGCATGGTCACGGCCATGGAGGGCAACCGCATGGCCTTGAACGGGCGTGCTGGGGTGGCGCTGGCAACGGCAGCCATTGGCTCGTGGGTGGCGGGCACGCTGGCTGCGGTGCTGGTGGTGTGGGTGGCGCCCTGGGTAGCAGGGATTGCGAGCAAGCTGGGCCCGGCAGAAGTTTTCATGCTGATGGTGATGGCCTTGGGCGCTGTCAGCGCTGCGGTGGGCAAAAGCACGCTGCGTGGCATCACGGCCCTGTTTATAGGCCTGGCCCTGGCATGCGTGGGCGAGGAGCCGGTCTCTGGGGTGGAGCGCTGGACGGCCGGGTGGCCCTTGCTGCGCGATGGCATCGACATGGTGCTGGTGGCCGTGGG
>JAFAGF010000213.1 GCA_023422975.1 Pseudomonadota bacterium | reverse complement strand
GTCCACAGGCTGATGCGGAAGTTGCCGCCATTGGCATTCTGTTCCTCGATGCGGCGTGCCAGCGCTTGGGGCACGGCCTTGGGTGCGCCGGCGGGCGTGAAGCCGCTCATGCCCAGCGTCATGCCGGACTGGATCAGGCTGGCGGCCTGGTCGGCCGTCATGATGCGCTCGCGCAAAGCGGGGCACAGCACGCGATCCGCAGGGGAGGCGTGGGTGAAGGTGGTTTGCATGGGGTCGTCTCCCTGATTTAACTGTCGCTAAAACAGTGTTTATTGGTCTTTTTGCGGGTTTTGACTTAAGTGGCAACCCGCAGTTGACCACAGCAGGTTGGGGCAGCACCAGTGCTCTTGATCAGGGAAAACTCGGGTGTTGGCCTCGCGGAAATCATGCGCAGCAGTGGCTGTCAGCGAAGGACCGCTGAAGGCAGGGCTGCGGCATCGTCTTTGAGAAGTCACACGTAGCGATGGCTGCCGTGCAGCGGCATGCACTGACACGCACAGGCCTTGGGTGACCGCCACAATGGCCCACATGGCTTTTTTACGTTTCAGCTGGACCCAGCACCTCTTCCGATGGCTTCGCCCATTTCAACCGTTGGTGGATGCCATCAAGCTGTGGCTGGATGCCGATGGTTTGCGCATGAGCGCCGCCATGACGTTTTACGGGCTACTCAGCCTGTCCCCGCTGGTGCTGCTCATTGTGGGTTTGCTGGGCTGGTGGATGGACCGCAGCGTGGTGGAGAGCACTTTGCTCGATCAGGTGCAAGGTGTCATGGGGGAGCGCGGTGCCAGTGTGGTGCAAGGCGCATTGGCCAGTGCACAAGCGCCTACAGAAGGGCGTGTGGCCTCCATCATCGCGTTTGTCTTGCTGCTGTCAGGGGCGACCGGGGTGTTTGTCGAACTGCAAAACTCGCTCGACAAGCTGTGGATGTTTGGCGCAGACGAGCCGCCCCCACCGCAAAAAGCATGGTGGAAGTTGGCCACGCTGCGGTTGCGTGGCTTGGCGTATGTGCTGGTAGTGGGCTTTTTGATGCTGGTGACCATGGTGCTGTCTACCGCCATCAAGATGTTCACCCAACTGGCGGGTGACTGGCTGAACATGGAGCCGCCCGGGTTGGTGGTGAGTCTGGTCAACGAAAGCGTGTCATTTGCGGTGATGACGGTGCTGTTTGTGGGCCTCATGCGCATAGGCACCGGCAGCAAGCCTCGGCTGCGCTATCTGGTGCTGGGGGCGGTCGTGTCTTCCACCTTGTTCATGCTGAGCAAGCAGGCACTGGCTTGGTATTTGTCGACGGCAGCCGTGGTGTCGGCCTATGGCGCAGCAGGTTCGCTGGTGGTGGTGCTGATGTGGATTTATGTCACATCGGCCATCTTGCTGTTGGGCGCCAGCTGTGCCAAAGCGTGGGAGATGCAGCACCGCCGCAGCGTACAGGCGCGCGATGCGCACACGGTGGCGAGCTTGTCGGCAGAACGGGTGAGGGTGCCACGCAGTGTGGGCTCTCAGGCCATCAGGCAGTGGCCTGAGATTTGACGGTACGCCCACAGAGAAGAGCAAGCACGGTCAACCCCTGCGGCGGTGATTGACGGCGTTCAGGCCTTGGTCAGCGTGGCGTCGATGTCTGCCAGCAACTGGAGTGCGGCGCCATGGGTGCCATGTGGCAGCCGGTTGGTCCATTCATGCTCTGCCAGCGGATGCACGCTGCAGCTGCCGGGCAGGCCTGCATTGGCGTCGAGCAAGGCATGCAGACGGGGCACAAACACCCACTGCAGCCATTCTTCGATTTGCAGGGTGTCGTACATGAAAGGCATGGCAGAGGCCATAGCCTCTTCCGAGGGAGGTTGTGGACTCCACAGCGAAGCCGCGCGCAATTCGGCTTCCAGTTGTTGCAGCTGTTGGCGCAAAAGGGTGGATGTATCGCTCATGGCTGCAATTTTGCGCTTTCTGCCAAACCCTGGCAGCACACCGTTATTACCCTGATGAGGTTTCCCCGCAGCGCGCGTCAACTGCGTTACAGCCTGCGCAGGAAATTGCTTGGGGTTTGCCCGAAAAGTTCTGCACAGCGGAATTCTCGGCTGGATATTTGCAAAAACTCGCCCTAGTCTGGCTTCGCCGCAGTGAAGCAACTGCGCCGTCAACAGACAAGGAGACCGGGATGCCACACAACCACGGAGCGTGCTTTGCCACCTTGCGCTGCCGCTCAGACAGCGGGAGGGCGTGATGGACGTTTTCCTGCAGCAAGTGCTCAATGGCCTGACATTGGGCGGTATTTACGGGTTGGTTGCCTTGGGCTTGACGCTGGTCTACGGCATCTTGCACGTGCCCAATTTTGCACATGGTGCCTTCTACATGATTGGCGCCTTTGTGGCGTTCCACGCCATGAATGCCTGGGGGCTGGGTTACTGGCTGGCCATGCTGGTGGCAGCCGGTGTGGTGGCCTTGATGGCGGTGGTCAGCGAGCGTCTGGTGTTCAACCCGTTGCGCAATGCATCGGGCATTCACCCCATGATTGCCGCCATTGGTGTGTTGTTGTTTTTGGAGGCGGCAGCCCAAGCCATTTGGGGTGCAGATTTCCAGCGCATGCAAACGCCTTACACCAGCATCATTGATCTGGGTGGTGTGACAGCACCTGCGCAGCGTTTGCTGATCATCGGCGCAGCCTTTGCCTTGATGGTGGCTTTGCATGTGTTCCTGACACGTACCGTAATGGGCTCCACCATCATCGCCATGGCCCAAAACCGCGATGGGGCATCGATTGTGGGCATTGATGCCAACCGTGTGGCGATGCTGACGTTCGCGATTTCCGGTGTGCTGGCGGCGGTGGCCGCCACGCTGTATGCCCCCATCAACTTGGTCTACCCGGCCATGGGTCACTTGGTCATTACCAAGGCTTTTGTGATCATTATTTTGGGCGGCATGGGCAGTATTCCCGGCGCCATTGTTGGTGGCCTGATCATCGGTTTTGCCGAGAGCTTTGGCGCTTACTACATCTCTACCGACTACAAGGACATCATCGCGTTTGTGCTGCTGGTGGTGATTTTGTCGATGCGCCCAGAGGGCTTGTTTGCAAAGAGGGGGCGCTGAGATGAAAGGCTTTATCGATAGCAAATTGGCCTGGGGCCTGCTGCTGGCGGCCAGCCTGGCATTCCCGTGGCTGGCGGGCAATGACTACCACCTGACGGTGATGAGCACGGCCTACATTTTTGCCATTGCCACGCTGGGTTTGAACCTGATCACTGGCTACACCGGCCAGCTGAATCTGGCACATGCAGGCTTTATGGCGATTGGTGCATACACCGTGGGCATTTTGACGGTGGACCACGGCTGGAGCTTCTGGTCTGCCTTCCCCATGGCGGGCATCATCAGCGCGGGCTTGGGCTACTTTGTGGGCCTGCTGTCGCTGCGTTTGAAGGGGCACTTTTTCTCGATTTTCACGCTGTGCGTGGGCTACATCATGTTCTTGGTGATTGAGAAGTGGGAGAGCCTGACCCACGGCACCGTGGGCATCATGGGCATTCCTGCACCCGAGGCGATTGGCTCGGTCACGTTCGAGTCGCCCCTGGCGCTGTACTACCTCACCTTGTTCTTTCTGGTGGTGGCCGTGTGGGCCATGCGCCGCATCGTTAAGTCGCTGCTGGGCCGCACCTTTATTGCGATTCGCAACAGCGATGAATTGGCTGAGGCGCTGGGTATCAACCTCATGCGCAACAAGACGCTGGCCTTCATGCTCAGCGTGTTTTACGCCGGCATGGCGGGCGGGCTGTACGCTGGTTTTGTGCGCTTTATTGGCCCGGACTTGGCAGGTACCCACCACACCTTTGACATGATGATTTTCATGATCGTTGGTGGCTTGGGCACGGTGTTGGGCCCACTGTTGGGTGCCATTGGTATGCCGTGGCTCACGCAGTCGCTGCAATTTCTGCAGGAATACCGCTTCATCGTCTTTGGCCCGATCTTGGTGGCGCTGGTCATCTTCTTGCCCCACGGCATCGTGGGCAGTTTTCTGGCGTGGCGCGCACGCCGTGATGCGAAGGAGGGCAAGCCCCATGCTCAAGATTGAAAAACTCACCAAAAAATTCGGTGGGCTGGCGGCGGTGAACGACGTCAGCACAATCATTGAAACCGGCAAGATCAACGCCATCATCGGCCCCAATGGTGCAGGCAAGACCACGTTCTTCAACCTCATCAGCTCCATGCACAAGCCCACCAGCGGCACCATCACTTTCAATGGGCAGGACGTCACCTCGTTGCGCCCCGATCAGGTGGCCAAGCTGGGTGTGGCGCGTACCTTCCAAACCACCTCGTTGTTCGACAAAGCCTCGGTGCTCGACAACCTCATCGTCGGCCACCGGCTGCGCACGCAGTCGGG
>JAFAGF010000181.1 GCA_023422975.1 Pseudomonadota bacterium | reverse complement strand
ACCCACTGCAGCGTGCCATAGCAATAAACAGACAGGGAGACACCATGTTCCGCACGCTTTTGAAATCCAAGATTCACCGGGTCAAAACCACGCAGTGCGAACTGCACTACGAAGGCTCCTGCGCGATCGATGAAGATCTGCTGGATGCCGCCAATATTGCTGAAAACGAGCAAATTCATATCTGGAATATTGACAACGGTGAGCGCTTTGTCACCTATGCCATCAAAGGCCAGCGTGGCAGCGGCATGATTTCGGTGAATGGCTCGGCCGCGCGCCGAGCGGCGGTGGGGGATTTGCTCATCATTGCGGCCTTTGCACAGGTGCATGAAAGCGATGTGCAGGAGCATCTGCCACAACTGGTGTTTGTGGATGCTCACAATCGCCAGACAGAGCTGCGCCACAAAGTACCCCTGCAAACGCTGTAGGCCTCAGATTTTTTGCCGCCCATGTTGCTGCGACAGATGGGTGTTCATTGGTTTTGCAGGTGTGGCGGGGCGGGCAGGTGGTATGCCCCTTATTCAGCAGCCTGCGCACACGGTGATTGCTGCCATGACTTCTACCTTGTCAACAGATGCTGCGACCTCTTCAGGTACGCCGTATGGAACCTTGCCCCCTGCAGCCCCCATGCCGGGGCGCAAACCCGTCAGCCTGCCGCGCTTGGCGCAGATGCGCGCGCAGGGTGAAAAAATTACCATGCTTACGGCGTATGACGCCACGTTTGCCGCTGTGGCCGATGCGGCAGGGGTGGACTGTGTGTTGGTGGGCGACTCACTGGGCATGGTCTGCCAGGGGCGGCGCAGCACGGTGGGGGTATCCATGGCTGACATGCTCTATCACACCGCCAGCGTGGCGCGTGGCATTCATCGCAGCCAGGGCACGATCTGGGTGGTGGCCGATATGCCTTACGGCAGCTATGCGGAAAGCCCCGAGCAGGCCATGCGCAATGCCTGTGCGCTGATGCAGTCTGGGGCACATATGGTCAAGCTGGAAGGTGGTGGCTGGACGGCCAAGACGGTGGAGTTTTTGGTGGCGCGCGGGGTGCCGGTGTGTGCCCACCTGGGATTGACCCCGCAGACGGTGTACGCCTTGGGCGGCTACCGCGTGCAGGGCCGGGAAGAGGCCGAGGCACAGTTGCTGCGCCAGCATTCCAAGGAGCTGCAAGATGCGGGAGCCACCATGCTGGTGCTGGAGATGGTGCCTGCCGCGCTGGCGGCCAGCATCACACAAGGTCTACCGCACTGCCACACGATTGGCATTGGCGCTGGCAATGGGACGGCGGGCCAGGTGCTGGTGCTGCACGACATGCTGGGCATGAATTTGGGCAAGATGCCCAAGTTTGTGCGCAACTTTATGGCGGATGCAGGCAGTGTCAAAGGTGCCATGCAGGCCTATGTGCAGGCTGTGAAAACCGGGGCATTTCCCGACAACCGCGTGCACGCTTGGTAAGTGCCGCGACCCCACCCTGGATGCATCGTCGCTCTGCGTTGCTGTACTTGTATGCAGTCAGCGGCTTTGCGCTTCGCCTCGATGGCCCGCTGAAGATGTGTGGGGTGGTATTCACGGCTCATAGGGCTCGCACTTCAAGGGTACGCGCGGCGTACCTGACGCAATCCATTGCTGGCGTAACGGCGCGCAGCATAGACAGGGAGACAGAACATGCACATTGTTCACACTATCGAAGACCTGCGCCAAGCATTGGCAGGGCGCGGTCGCCCGGCATTTGTGCCCACCATGGGCAATTTGCACGCTGGGCATTTAGCGTTGGTGCGCGAGGCGCACCAGCATGCGGACACCACCGTCGCCAGTATTTTTGTGAATCGCTTGCAGTTTTTGCCGCACGAAGATTTTGATAGCTACCCACGCACGCTACAAACCGACTGTGAGCAGTTAAAGGCCCAAGGTTGTGACATTGTTTTTGTGCCCAAAGAGCAAGATTTGTACCCCCAGCCGCAAACCTTCAAGGTGCAGCCGGATGCCGCCTTGGCAGATATTCTGGAAGGGCACTTTCGTCCGGGGTTTTTTACCGGCGTGTGCACGGTGGTGATGAAGCTGTTTGCCTGCGTGTTTGGCAGCACCGGCGGTGGTGTGGCAGTGTTTGGCAAAAAAGACTACCAGCAGTTGCTGGTGATTCGGCACATGGTGCAGCAGTTTGCACTGCCCATCTCCATCATCGGCTTGGAGACAGAGCGCGCGGCTGATGGCCTGGCCCTGAGTTCACGCAATGCATATTTGAGCCCTGAGCAACGCACCCAAGCGCGTGCCTTGTCGGTGCAGCTGCAGTGGCTGGCACACCAGGTGCGCGAAAGTCATGTGCCGCTGGAGCAGCTGGAGGCACAAGCCGCAGCACAGCTGCAGGCACAAGGCTGGCAGCCAGATTACCTCACCGTGCGCCAGCGCCATGATCTGCAATACCCGGCCAGCCATGCCCGACAAGTACCTTTGGTGGCCTTGGGCGCTGCCCGTTTGGGCAGCACGCGTCTGATTGATAACCTGGAGTTTTAGAGTGGCTAACACTAGCCTCGATACGTCGTTGCAACGCCGAAGTCATACTTTTGTACTGCCTGCGGCTTCGCGCCGCGTCTCGACCGCAAACCTGCGGTTTGCTGGATGGTGTGAGCCACTCTTAGTCCCCAGCAAAGTGGCGGGATGCGCTGCCTGACCTTGCGCACAACCGCAGAGGTCAGCGGATGCAGCGTCTCAGGTGGCTTGGCGCGAGCCTGCCGGCGTATTTTTCTGGGGTTCAAAGAAAGCCACGAGGTTGTTGAGCTCTCGGGCGGTGTGCATGAGTTCTTCCGAGGCGCGCCAGGCCTGCTGGGCTTCGCCTCGGTTTTCCACAATCAGCTCGGCCACTTGGCGCATTGAGCTTGCCACCTCTTCGGCCCCAAAGGCTGTCAAGCGCGTGGCGGTAGCCAGTTCGCGGGTTTCGTCTGCTAGCTCGCTGTGCTGGCTGCTGGCCAGCTCCAGCAGCCGTTCGGCGCGGGTGCTGAGGTCGCTGGTTTCTGAGACCGCGGTATCCAGCGCGCGAATGGCGGAGTACACCTGATCGTGCTGGGCTTCGGAATGCTCTGTTACCTCGTACAGGGCAGCGTTCAGTGTCTGGCAGTGGCGGTGAATGCGGCGTGCGGCCAGTGCAATTTCGTCCAGCATCACTTTCAGGTGCTGTTGCATGACGGTGGCTGCATGGTTGAGTTTGGCTGTCTCCCCAGTGCCAGAGAGATTGATGGCTCCTTGTAAATCGCCCTCGGCAATGCGGTTGAGGCCGCGGATGGATGCGTTCAGCGGGTTCACAATGCCGCGAATGAAGAGGTGCCCAACCGCCGCCACAATCAACAGGCCCGCGATGATGCCAACGGTGGCGAAATGGCGAATGCGCGCATTGCGCTGCAGCGTTTCTGTGAACTCTTGCTGGGCTTCATCGGCCAAGGTCTGGCGCAGAGCCTGGGCGGCCAAACTGGCGTTGTGCTCTAAAGCCAGGAGCTGTTGTTGCACTTCCAGAGGCAGCGTGGAGCTGTCCTTGGGTGCTGCCGACTGAGCCGCAATCAGAGACTGGCTTTCGGTGGTGTACTGCTGCAAAGCTTGGGTCAAAGAGCGCGTGGCGGCGGATTCGGAGGGTACCGCGCGGGTGAGGGTGGTGAATAGCTCTGCAATGTCGTCGTAATAGGTCTGCAGCTGCTGCACATGGGCAGATGCCAGCTGCGACACTGCGCCGTCGGCATGGCGGGCCAGTTGCACCTCCAGCATGCTGGCGCGAATGGTGCTCAATTTCGCCTCAATTTGTCCCACGGCGATGGCCGGTTCAAATTGCTGGTGGTACATGCGCTCAAAGGCTGCATCGGCCAGCTTTAAGCCTCCAATGCCTAAGGCACCGCCTGCCAGCATGAGCATGGCCACAAAAATGGTGCCTGCGCGCATGCCAAAACGGATGCCTAGCCATGACGGCAGCTTCCAGGTTTTGGGCATGCCCTGGCGGGCAATTTTCTGGTAAAGCGCCTGTGCTTTGGCGATGGCTGCAGGTTCTGCGCGTTTGCGCACCGACATGTAGCCAATGGTTTGCTCGTTGCGCCGAATGGGCACCACGCAGGCATCCACCCAGTAAAAGTCGCCTTTTTTGCAGCGGTTCTTGACCAGCCCCTGCCACGGCTTGCCGCTGTGCAGCACTTTCCACATGTCCTCAAATACCGCAGGTGGCATGTCGGGGTGGCGCACGATGTTGTGGCTGTGGCCTTGCAATTCCTCCAATACAAAGCCACTGATGTCGATGAAGGCCTCATTCGCATAGGTGATGATGCCTTTGAGGTCGGTTTTGGAGACCAAGGTGATGCCCGGTGCAATGTCCACTTGGCGGGTGGTGACAGGGAGATTTTTCTTCATGCTGGCGTTGCTTAGGAATGGGTCCAAAAACGTTTCATCACCAAGGCTGCAGAGCGGCAGTCTTCGATGCGCAGAACTTCGGTAATTGCGTGTGCGGGGTTGCTGGCATCTCGGCGTTGCGGCGTCATGATGGGCATGCCGTTTTGGCTGTAGAGCGCCCATAGATCCACGGCTTCCCCCTTTTTTTGCCGGGAGCGTACAACCGCCAGCTCATCATTGGCCAGGCGCACCATGGTGCCAGGCGGCAGTGTGGTGAGCGCCCCCACAGAGACGCGCAGCAGTTCTTCGTCATACAGGCTGGCGCGTTGCAGGTACAGCGCTTTGAGCGCTTCCTTGGGGATACGGCCTTCGCGGTTGGGGCGTGGCGTGACCATGGCGGCGTAAGAGTCGGCAATCGCCAGCAAACGTGCCCCTGGTAGCATGGCCTCACCGCTGATGCCATGGGGATAGCCGGAGCCATCCAGGCGCTCGTGGTGCTGGCGTACAAACTCCAGCCACAGCGGATCATCCACACCGTTTTCCGCCAAGATTTCGGCAGAACGGATCGGGTGCACCCGTATCAGGGCATTCTGGTTGGCATCCAGCCCCTGGGTTTGCATGTCAAGCTGGGCTTGCCAGGGCAGCAGTGCGATGTCGCGCGTCAAGCTGGCGCAGGCCAGCGACAGGCGGGTGGATTCGTCCAGCCCCATATCGCGGGCAGCGATTTCGGTGAGCGCGCACCCCAGCAACTGCTGTATGACGATGTAGGGAGACTGTCTGTCCAGATGGAATGCCGCCAGCAAGGCATCCGCATCATCGGCGCAGGCTTTCATCACCGAGTTGGCCAGGCTGCGCACGATGTTGCGCAGTTCTGTCTGCAAGGTCTGTGCCTGCAGATGCTGGTGCAGGCGCTTGAGGGTCTGGGCCAGGGCTTCGGCGCGGCCAAATACGGGCTGCACCGAGGGCAGGCTGCTGGCGCGAAAGGCAAACGGTGTTTCTGTCGCAGTGTTGTGCTGCGGCTCGATGAAAACTGACTTGATCGGCGTGGTCTGAACGTAGGCACCGCGCTTGAGCAGCGAGTCCAGGTGGCGGGGGATGCTGATGACGTAGCCTTCTCGCAGCAGCAGATTGCCGTGCTCGTCATAAAGCGACCACGGTAATGGTTTGTCGAGAATTAACTCACTTAGCTGAACTCGGCGCATTCGGGGCTATGAGACTGGTAAAAAATCAAAGCACGAGTTCTAAACTAATTGTGTCATTTCTTAACAATTTGTTAATGAGGTTGGTGATAAGGGTCAAATGGTGGGATTGGATAGGTGTTTCGACGGATTGCGGAAACACTGTTTTTCATGCAAGCGATTTCTTGAGTTTTGATGTGCGTTAAGTGCTGGGTTGATGGGTGGTATTTCTTAGTGCACGCACGGGTCGGTAGCTGTTAGATTGTGTGCATCGCTTTCTAGCGCTCTAAGCCCTTGTTTTATGCACATCAGCTTTTATGGTGCGGCGCAAGCTGTCACCGGTTCTTGCTATTTGATTGAGGCCCACGGCTGCCGTTTCTTGCTGGACTGCGGCATGGCGCAAGGTGGGCAGGAGGCCGATGCCCACAATGAGCATGCGTTTGCGTTTGATGCCTCGGGCATCGACTTTGTGGTGCTGACGCATGCGCACATCGACCACAGCGGGCTGCTGCCCAAGCTGGTGGCGCAAGGGTTTAAGGGGCCGATTTACACCACCTCAGCAACGCAGGACTTGCTGCAAGTGCTGCTCAAAGACAGTGCGCACATCCAAATGATGGATGCCGAGCGCGCGGCCCGGCGCAAGCGCGAGGGTAAAAAACATGAGCGTGATGTGCCCACGCCTTTGTATTCGCTGGCACATGTCGCACGCACGCAGGAGCTGGTCAAGGCCAAGCCGTATGGCAAGCAGTTTGAGGTGCACCCCAGCGTCAAAGTGCGTTTTCAGGATGCGGGCCACATCCTGGGCTCTGCGATTGTGGAGCTGTGGCTGCACGACGGCCATGGCCGCACGCAGAAACTGGTCAGCAGTGGAGACCTGGGACAGCCCGGGCGCGTGATTTTGCGCGACCCTGCGCCGGTGCAAGAGGCCGATGTGCTGCTGATTGAATCCACTTACGGCGACCGCCTGCACAAGGACAACGCCAGCACACTGGACGAGCTGGTGGACATCATCACCCGCACGGTGCCGCGCGGCAATGTGGTCATTCCTGCCTTTGCGGTGGGGCGCACGCAAGAGCTGCTCTACCACTTCATCGATTTGATGCAGCAAGGGCGCTTGCCGCCCGTGGAGATTTTTGTGGACTCGCCCATGGCCGTGGCGGCCACGGAAATCACCATGCGCCACTTTGCCGTGTTTGATGAAGAGGCCAAGCAGCTCATGGGCACGGCGCGCCAGCTGCCCGATGTCCAGCATGTGCACTTCATTCAGGATGTGGAGGAATCCATCAAGCTCAACCGCATCAAGAGTGGCGCTGTCATCATCTCGGCCAGCGGCATGTGCGATGCCGGGCGTGTGCTGCACCACCTGCGCAACAACATTGGTCGCGCAGAGTGTGCGGTGGTGATCTGTGGCTTTCAGTCCTATGGCTCGCTGGGGCGCAGGTTGGTGGATGGTGCCAAGCAGGTGCGCATGTTTGGCGAGCAGATCGATGTGCGTGCCTCAGTGCATACGCTGGGTGGTTTTTCTGCGCATGCCGACCAAAAAGCGCTGTTGGACTGGGCGGGCGCTTTCCAGCCAGCGCCGCGCCACACCTATGTGGTACATGGCGAAGCGCACGCCGCCCAAGCCTTGGCCCAAGCGCTGCGCAGCCAGTTGGGCCATGCGGTGACGGTGCCAGAGCTGGGGGCGCGTTTTGCTTTACAGGGTTTGCCGCAAAGCAATGCATAAAAAGAGAGCTACTGGCGCTTGAAAATGAATGGTTTCAGCATGCTTTGTATGTGAAGTCAAGTACTCATCAACGCTGGCAGCTCATGTTTTATGTTTCTTTTACGTTGATCGATGGTGGATGGCGTGGATGCCTTGAAGTGCCGTGCGCCCCGTGTTGCACGCTCAGAGCAGTGCTTTCGCTAATGGCGCTAGCCAGCTGACACCGGCATCACCAGCCCTGTGATGCAACTGGCGCAGGCGGGGGCTGCCAGAAACACATAGGCCGGGGCAATGTCTTCGGGCTGGGCCACGCGGCCGAGTGCGGAGTCGGCACCAAAGTTGGCGAAATCGTCTTCGCTGCCGTTGCTGGGGTTGAGAGCGGTCCACACCGGGCCGGGCGCCACGGCGTTGACGCGAATGCCGCGCTCGGCCACGTTCAGCGCCAGCGACTGGGTGAACGCATGCACCGCACCTTTGCTGGCGGCGTAGTCCATCGAATAGGGGCAGCCGCTGATGCCCGTCATCGAGCCCGTGTTGATGATGCAGTCACCGCGCTGCAGGTGCGGCAAGGCGGCGCGTGCCATGTGGATGTAGCCGTAAAGGTTGGTCTCCAGCGTCCTCTGCAGATGGGCATCGTCGAGCTGCTCCAGGCTTTCCGCGTGCACCAGGCAGCCCGCGTTATTGACCAAAATATTCAGTGCCCCCCACTTCTTGACCACCTTGCGCACGGCCTGCGCGCAGTAGGCCGGGTCGCGCACGTCACCGGGCAGCAAGAGGCAATCAGCCCCTTCGGCTTGCACATGCGCGCCCGTGGCCTTGGCGTCTTGGTGCTCGTTCAGATAGGCAATCGCTACATTGGCCCCTTCGCGGGCAAACAGCACGGCCACAGCGCGGCCAATGCCGGAGTCCCCACCGGTGATCAATGCCGTCAGCCCCTGCAGCTTGCCGCTGCCTCGGTACTGGGGTGCTGCAAACAGCGGTTTGCAGTCCATGCGGTGTTCCAGCCCCGGCGTGTAGTGGTTGGGAGATGCATTGCCCGCGCGTGCGGTGGGCTTACGGGTGGCAGGCGCTGCGGGGGCGGATGCTGCGGTTTTGGAGGCCATGTGCGTTCCTTGGGGCAGGGGTCAAAGTCGCTGCCAGTTTTGCCAAGCACACCGGGTTGCCTTGGGGGCAAATCTTTATCAGGCTGGTAGGAGAGCGTCTGTTTCTGCGGCTTTTTGCATCACAGGGCTAATCGCGATAGCCTTGGCAGGGTTGCCTTGCCCAGCTGGTGCGCAAGGCTGTGATTTGCGGTTCAATGCGCGCATGGTGAGGGTGCCTGTCCATACTTTTTCCGCAGCACGGCCAGCGCGCAGCTGGCTGTGGCGCCGCCTGCTGCCCGCAGAGCAGGACTGGGTGCGCCAGTTTTTTGGTGAAGTGCAGGGCGCGTGGCTGATCGCCCGGGTGCGCCTGGGGCAACGCAGGTTGGGTGATACGTGGCGTGCACTGAGCATGTGCGGTGCCTGGGTGTCCCTGCCGCAAGCCATGTATGGGCATGCTGCGCTTGCCCAGCCCTTGCGGCTGCATCATCCGGTTGTGGCCGGCGTGCTGGCCCATGAGCTGCTGCACGTGCTGCAGCGCAAGCAGGGCATGGCCGTCACGCGGCAGGCATTCGTGCTGCAATGCCGCTACCTGTGGTGGCGTGAAGATCCTTATTCTTATAGCAGCTGCCGCAGTGCAGTTGCGCTTTTGC
>JAFAGF010000146.1 GCA_023422975.1 Pseudomonadota bacterium | reverse complement strand
AGGCGGTTCAAGTGCTTGGTGATTTGCTCAATGATGTCATCCGAACCGGTGGTTTGGATGGTCATGCGCGACAGCGACGGATCTTCCGTGGGCGCCACGGTCAAAGATTCGATGTTGTAGCCACGGGCCGAGAACAGGCCCACCACGCGCGACAGGGCTCCTGGCTCGTTTTCGAGCAGCACTGCAATGATGTGTTTCATGTCCAGATTCCTCTTTTCGCTGCCCTCCCCTGGCACCGGTAAGTGACAAGCTTGGCAGACAATAGATTCGTCAAAATGAGAGCGCTTAGCGCAGATTTAATCTGCATTTGCGCATGAAAAGACTTTGAAATCGGCTACCAGCTTGCGCTGGTAGCTTCTTTTTTACAAGTCGTCAGGACCCAGCAGCATTTCGGTAATGCCCTTGCCCGCCTGCACCATGGGAAACACGTTCTCCGTGGGGTCGGTGCGGAAGTCCAGGAACACGCACTTGTTCTCTTCGCGGGCAATGCGGCGCGCTTCTTTCAAAGCGGCTTCCACCTGCGAAGGGTCTTCAATCAAGATACCGGCGTGGCCATAGGCCTCTGCCAACTTCACGAAGTCTGGCAAAGAGTCCATGTAGCTGCTGGAGTAGCGACCCGAGTATTCAATCTCTTGCCACTGGCGGACCATGCCAAGATAACGGTTGTTGAGCGCACAAATGATGACCGGCGTGTTGTATTGGCGGCAAGTGGCCAGCTCTTGGATGTTCATCTGGATCGAGCCTTCGCCCGTGATACAGAAAACTTCCGCCTGTGGCTTGGCCAGCTTGATACCCATGGCATAGGGCAAACCCACACCCATGGTGCCCAGCCCACCGGAGTTGATCCAGCGGCGTGGCTCATCAAAGCGGTAATACTGCGCCGCCCACATTTGGTGCTGACCCACATCGGACGTGACGTACACGTCTTCGCCCTTGGTCATGTTGAACAGCGTGTCGACCACGTACTGAGGCTTGATCACTTCCTTGTTGCTGCGATCAAACTGCAGGCAGTCGCGGCTGCGCCAGGCTTCAATCTGCGTCCACCACTGCGCCAGCGCACCTTCATCGGGCTGGGTCGCAGTTTCCTTGATCATGGCGATCAACTCGGTCAGTACATCCTTCACATCGCCCACGATGGGCACATCCACCTTGACGCGCTTGGAGATGGAGGAAGGGTCAATATCCACATGGATGATCTTGCGCTCCACCGACATAAAGTGCTTGGGGTTGCCCACCACACGGTCATCAAAGCGCGCGCCCACCGCCAGCAACACATCGCAGTTTTGCATGGCGTTGTTGGCTTCAATCGTGCCGTGCATGCCCAGCATGCCGAGGTACTTGCGGTCGCTGGCTGGGTAAGCACCCAGACCCATCAACGTATGGGTGACGGGGTAGCCCAGCATATCCACCAGCGTGCGCAGCTCTTGGCAGGCATTGCCCAGCAATACGCCACCGCCGGTATAGATATAGGGGCGCTTGGCGCTCAGCAACAACTGCAGCGCTTTGCGAATTTGGCCGGAGTGCCCTTTTTTCACGGGATTGTACGAGCGCATTTCCACGGTCTGTGGGTAGCCGCTGTATGTCGCCTTTTTGAAAGACACGTCTTTCGGAATGTCCACCACCACCGGGCCGGGACGACCGGTGCGCGCCACATGAAATGCTTTTTTCATGGTGGCGGCCAGATCGCGCACATCCTTGACCAGGAAGTTGTGCTTAACGATAGGACGGGTAATGCCCACGGTGTCGCACTCTTGGAAGGCATCGGTGCCGATTGCTGCCACCGACGTCTGGCCGCTGATCACTACCAAAGGAATCGAGTCTGTGTAAGCCGTGGCAATCCCTGTCACGGCATTGGTCAGGCCGGGGCCGGATGTCACCAGCGCCACGCCCACTTCACCTGTTGCGCGGGCAAAGCCATCGGCTGCGTGCACGGCCGCCTGCTCATGGCGCACCAACACGTGTTCAATACTGTCTTGTTTATAGAGTGCGTCGTAGATATAGAGCACTGCACCGCCAGGATAGCCCCACAGGTGTTTCACACCCTCAGCCTGAAGCGCCTTGACGAGAATTTCAGCACCCATCAAATCTTGAGGTGCTGTTTGCGTAGAAGCAGCCGCTGCACTGGCTTGCTCTGCTTTGGAGATTTCCATGATCAACCTTTGTGAATTTCTCTAACGAAAAACCTTGGGTGCCCCTCGCTCAAGTCCTTGTGGGACCGGTTCAGGACTTAAGGCCAAAGGACATGGGCGAAATGGTGTACGCCGGACCTTGACCCGTTTGCCTTGATTAATTGCAAGCGTTCATTATGGCACTGCAACATACGGTTTGGCTAACGCTATTTAGGCGGTTTGCCAACGCGATGCGATAATGGATATCTTTGCTGCGCGCTGCTTGTACTAATTACTGTAAGCAGATTCGTGAGACTCCGACTTACTGAGCACCCCTGTCTTGGCCACCGAACAAGAGCTATCCGACTTCCTCAAAGGCGTGGAAAAACGAGCGTTTAAACGCTCGGTTTATCACGTCCGTGACGAAGAGGCCGCGCTAGATATTGTTCAAGACAGCATGCTTAAACTGGCCCAGCACTACGGCGATAAGCCTGCAGCAGAGCTGCCCATGCTGTTTCACCGCATCTTGTCCAATTGCACTTTGGACTGGTTTCGGCGCCAAAAAACGCGAAATGCCGTCTTTACCACCATGAGCGACATCGCACATGGAGATGACGGTGAAGACGGCGATTTTGACTGGATGCAGACTTATGCCGCCGATGGCACGCATGAAACTGCCCAGAGCGCGGAAACACTCACCCAGCGCACCCAACTGCTGCAAAGCATTGAAAAAGAAATTCAATCTTTGCCAGCACGTCAACGCGAAGCTTTCTTGCTGCGTTACTGGGAAGACATGGATGTTGCAGAGACGGCTGCAGCCATGGGTTGCTCCGAAGGCAGTGTCAAAACCCACTGCTTCAGAGCCATCCAGTCGCTGAGCAAAGCGCTCAAAGCTAAAGGAATTGAGTTATGACCACACCTTCGCACCACGATGAACTTGCGGCCGAGCAATTTGCCCGAAAGCTGGCTGCGCGCCTGTCCATGACGAGTGCGGAGTTGCCGTATGTGGTCACCGAACGCTTACGCGCTGCGCGCATGCAAGCTTTATCTGCACGCAAGCGCAGCAGCGCTCCGCTGCGTGTGCACCAAACGGAAGCAGCCAGCTCGTTGTTTGGTGGCAACAGCACCGAAGGCACGCTGTCACTGGGCGGGCCTCACCAAGAAGACAACACGCCGATATGGGTGCGCCGCCTGCTCACGGCCCTTCCACTCATTGCGCTGGCCGCTGGCCTCGCCTTCATTGGCGTGGAGCAAGATAGCCGCGCCACACTGGATGTAGCGGAAGTCGATGCCGCTTTACTGACCAGTGAGCTGCCTCCCGCGGCCTACACTGATCCCGGCTTTCAGCAATACCTGCAATCCACAGTTTCGGATACCCCCTAAACTCATCTGCACGTTTTCCTTTTGAAGGTTGCGTGCAGCTTTACACTTGGCAATACATGCCCTTGACAGCTGATACACCAACAAAACCGCATTCCCCTATCTTCGCCATGAGCGTGGCGAGCGTTTTGTTGCTGTGTCTTGCCGCAGGTGGTCTCTGGAGCATGAACCAAGTCACCATGGTTCCCAGCGCGGTTCCTGCCTATATGGCAGTGGAAGATGGCAGCGATCACCCCTCGCTCAGCAGCAGCACCCATGCTCCGCAACTGCGCATCAGCTCCTCCGGCCCTATTTGGCGAGAAATCAGCGAGGCTCAGCGCCAGATCTTGATGCCGCTGCGTGACCGCTGGGACAGCATGGGTGCACTCACCAAGCGTCGCTGGCTGGTCCTGGCTGATCGCTACCCGCAAATGGATGAGTCAGAACGCAATAAGCTCGTCAGCCGCATGAACACTTGGGCCAGCCTCAGCGCCCAGCAACGCAATCAAGCACGCATCAATTTTGAGAGCGCAAAGCGCTTATCTGCCAAGGAGTTGCAGGCAAAATGGGATGAATATCAGGCTTTGAGTGAGGCTGAGCGAAAGCGCTTGGCCGAGCAAGCGCGCAAAGCGAAAGCGGCCAAAAAAGCAAAGCGCAGGCTTGCTGTGCCAGCCCCAAAAACGGAGGCACCCAAGAAGGACAGCGCACCCGTCTTGCCCCCCCCTGCGACGGTCGAAGCACTCCCTGTGGAGACACCCCAAGCAGCGCCGACGGTGCACCTGCCTCCAATGCAGCCACCACCGGCCGCATCCAGCCAGCCCGTCTCCGTTCCGCAGTCCATGCCGCGCGTTGATCTACCTCCACTTCCAGCTGCACCACCGCACTAAACTGCGCCCGCATTCGCTGCGCAGCATGCTCACACAGGCACAATAAGCAGCCTTCCCCCGCATTCAGGCGGCTCGCTGACTCCACTTGCTGGCATGCAATCAACCACTACCACCATTCATCCTCCACTCCTCGCCCCCAGCTTACGCCGCCGCATGGCCTGCTGGCTGTATGAAAGCCTGCTGTTATTTGGCGTGGTCTTTGTAGGCGGACTTGTCTTAGGTGCTGCAGGCGTCTTGTTTGGCGCCCCTTTAGCGCCTCGCGCCTTGCAAGCGATGCTTTTTGTGGTGCTGGGCATCTATTTCGCTTGGTTTTGGAGCAAGGGGCAAACACTTGCCATGAAAACTTGGCACATCCAAGTGGTCGATAAACATGGCCGCCCCTTAACTCGCATTCGCGCCCTTGCCCGCTACGCTTTGGCTTGGCTGTGGCTACTGCCGCCACTGGCTGTTGTTACCCCCTTCCAGCTCCCGCTGGCGGAAGTCGCCGTACTAACTTTGGGCTGGATTGCGGTTTGGGCAGTGCTGAGCCGCTTTCATCCGCAGCGCCAGTTTTTGCATGATGTCTTGGCAGGCACCCGCCTGATTCATGCGAATGCGCACGGCAATACTCAGCCAAACTAAATTTCTCTCGCCCTCTTTTTTGCAGAATTAACACCATGCCTTCCACACCCAGCTTTTCCATTTGTGTGTACTGCGGCTCACGCCCAGGTGAACTTCCGGCCTATGCAGAAGCTGCGCGTGCCGTGGGGACATGGATCGGGCAGCGTGGTGGGCAGTTGGTTTATGGTGGGGGACGCACGGGCCTGATGGGCATCGTGGCGGAAGCCACCAAGGCTGCTGGCGGGCGCGTGGTCGGTGTCATCCCTCAGGCTTTGGTCGATAAAGAGCTGGCCAACCAAGCCTGCGACGAGCTGCATATTGTGGGCAATATGCACGAGCGCAAAGCCATGATGGCAGAACGCAGCAACGCGTTCTTGGCACTGCCTGGGGGAATTGGTACTTTTGAGGAGCTGTTTGAAGTATGGACCTGGCGCCAACTCGGCTATCACGACAAACCCATTGGTTTGCTGAATATGGAGCACTATTACAGTCCGCTGCTTGATTTTTTGCATTCCACGGTTGCACGTGGCTTTATGGGTGCTTGGCAAATGGATTTGATTCGCTCCAGCGACCACATCCCCGACTTGCTGGAGTTTTTGGTGGAAGCGGCAGGCACTTCGCCAGAGAGTAAAAATCTGCGTGAAGTACTCTGAACTCTGAGCCAACATAGTTCACCCATAAAAAAGCGATCTTGGCGATCGCTTTTTTATGGGCTGCGACTTTCAAACAGCGGCGTTGTCCAGATCACCCGTGCGAATGCGCACGACCTTCTCGACAGCTGTGACAAAGATCTTTCCATCGCCAATCTTGCCGGTGCGCGCAGCCGTCACGATCGCGTCCACGCAGCGGTCTGCATCCTCGGTAGCCACGACCACTTCAATTTTCACTTTCGGCAAAAAATCAACCACATATTCCGCGCCCCGGTACAACTCGGTATGTCCTTTTTGGCGGCCAAAGCCCTTGACCTCTGTCACCGTCAAACCCGTTACACCACACTCCGCCAAGGCTTCGCGCACCTCCTCTAATTTGAAGGGCTTGATGATGGCAGTAATCATTTTCATGGTCAGGGCTCCAATGGGATTTAAAACTTAGTCTATTGCGTTTGGTTCAGGGCTTAGCGTCTAAAGCCATTCGTAATGGGGTTGCGCCAATCTTTGCCAAAACTGCGATGGGACAGACGTGGCCCCACCGGGGCTTGCCTGCGCTTGTATTCATTGATACGAATCAAGCGAACGACCCGCTCTACATTATTCAAGTCATGGCCTGCGGCGACGATGGCTTCAACCGTTTCGTCATTTTCCACGTATCGGCGAATCATGTCGTCCAACACGGGGTAAGGCGGCAAACTGTCTTCATCTTTTTGATCCGGGCGCAATTCAGCACTCGGCGGGCGCGTAATGATGCGATCAGGGATGGGATTCAGCCCCGTACCAAATGGATCATTGGCATTACGCCAGCGGGCCAACTCAAAAACGCGCGTTTTCAGCACGTCTTTGATCACAGCAAACCCCCCGGCCATATCACCATACAGAGTGCAATAGCCGGTAGCCAACTCGCTCTTGTTGCCGGTGGTCAGCACAATGGAGCCGAACTTGTTGGACAGGGCCATCAGCAAAGTTCCACGAATACGCGCCTGCAGATTCTCTTCGGTCGTATCTTCATTCACTCCGTGAAAATGAACTGCCAATGCGTCCTTAAATGCTTCAAATTGGGGCGCAATATCAATCACATCGTGGCGCACGCCTACGCGGTCCGCCATCTCCTGCGCGTCTTTCCAGCTGATGTCTGCCGTGTACGGAGAGGGCATCATCACGGTCCGCACTTTGTCGCGTCCCAAGGCATCCACTGCGATCGCCAGTACCAACGCAGAATCAATCCCGCCAGACAGACCCAGCAATGCGCCTGGGAAGCCGTTTTTGGTCACGTAATCACGCACGGCGAGAACCAAAGCGCTCCAGAGGTAAGAATTGGCTGACTGCACAGGCTCCACAACGCCCGACAACTGTACGTGGCCCGATACATGGCGCGCCGCCACAGTCACCAACGCCGTTTCAAAAGAAGGCGCGCGCACCACCACTGCACCCTGTGCATCTAATCCAAAACTGCTGCCGTCAAACACCAACTCATCTTGTCCACCCACCATATGGGCATAAACCACGGGCAGCCCGGTTTCCAACGCACGTTGTGCCAAAACAGCTTCTCGCTCGGCCTGCTTACCCAAGTGATAGGGAGATGCATTGAGCACAATCAGCATCTGCGCCCCTGCCTGCTTCGCAGCCAAAGCAGGCGCTTGCACCCACGCATCCTCACAAATCAGCACCCCCGCCCGAATGCCATTCACCTCGATCACACAAGACTGGTGCTGCGGCGTGAAATAACGCAACTCGTCAAACACCCCGTAGTTGGGCAACGCCTGTTTGACATACGTGGACAGCACACGTCCGTCTGCCAGCAGGCTTGCTGTGTTGTGGCGATGCACAGTACCCGGCACAGCCTGTGTATGCCCCAACAGCAGCTTCAGCCCAGGCAAGTCGGCCGTTGCAGCCACAATACGCTGTAGCGCCTCATCACTGGCTTGCTGAAATGAAGCGCGTAGCAGCAAATCCTCTGCCGCGTAGCCACACAAGGCAAGCTCTGGCGTCACCAAAAGCGATGCCCCCTGTGCATGCGCTTGCTTAGCAGCTTCAATGATCTTTTGGGCATTGCCGCTCAAATCACCAACGACAAAGTTGAGCTGAGCGATGCAGATAGAAGTGGTCATGAGAAAGGTGGCTACAGGCCTAAACGCTGACAGCAGTTGCTGAATGAGGCAGCCCACACAGCAAGCGTAAAGCGGCAATTATCACTCTCTCTGCATCCCTGCACCTGTATGGGTTTGAATG
>JAFAGF010000131.1 GCA_023422975.1 Pseudomonadota bacterium | reverse complement strand
ATCGGCATTCGCGTGCACAAGGTGAATGTGGTGTGGCCGCTGGAAGCCACCATCACCCGCGAATTTGCACGCGGCCTGCAAGAGATTCTGGTGGTGGAAGAAAAGCGCCAGATCATCGAATACCAAGTCAAAGAAGAACTGTACAACTGGCGCGACGATGTGCGCCCCTCGGTGGTAGGTAAATTTGAAGACAGCACCAGCGATGAGTGGGGACGCCCCTTCCACGCAGGCAGCGACTGGTTGCTGCGCGCCAATGCCGATTTGACGCCCGCCCTGATTGCCCGTGCCATTGCCAAGCGTTTGACCAAGCTGGGCGTGCCGGACGATGTGCAGGCACGCATCAACCAGCACCTGGCTTTGCTGGATGCCTGCGAACAGCAACAAGCCCAGGCGGGTGCGCCCGGTGCAGAGCGCACACCGTGGTTTTGCAGTGGCTGCCCGCACAACACCAGCACCCGCGTGCCCGAGGGCAGCCGCGCGGTGGCGGGCATTGGTTGCCACTACATGACGGTGTGGATGGACCGCTCCACCAGCACCTTCACGCAAATGGGGGGAGAAGGCGTCACCTGGGTGGGGCAAGCACCGTTCACCAAAGACAACCATGTGTTTGCCAACCTGGGCGACGGCACTTACTTCCACAGTGGTCTGCTGGCCATCCGCCAAAGCATTGCGGCGGGGGTGAACATTACCTACAAAGTGCTCTACAACGACGCCGTGGCCATGACCGGTGGCCAGCGCGTGGGCGAGCGCCCCGAAGGGCACAGCGTGCTGCAAATCATGCAGAGCCTGCTGGCCGAGGGCGTGAAAAAACTGGTCATTGTGACCGATGAGCCTGAGAAGTACCAAGGTGTGGCCCTGGCGCCCGGTGTGACGGTGCACCACCGCGATGAGCTAGACCGTATTCAGCGGGAGTTCCGTGCAATCAGCGGCTGCACCACCATCATTTACGACCAGACCTGTGCCACGGAAAAGCGCCGCCGCCGCAAGCGTGGCACGCTGGAGACGCCCGCCAAAACCGTGGTGATCAACGAGCTGGTATGCGAAGGGTGTGGCGACTGCTCGGTGCAGTCCAACTGCCTGTCCGTAGAGCCGGTGGAAACCGAATTTGGCCGCAAACGCCGCATCAACCAAAGCAGCTGCAACAAGGATTTCTCCTGCGTTAACGGTTTTTGCCCCAGTTTTGTCACCGTAGAAGGCGGCCAGCTGAAAAAGCCCAAGAAAGAGCAAAAAGGCGATTTGTCGCAGCTGCCACCCCTGCCAGAGCCCGTGCTGCCTGATGCGAGCCAGGCCTGGGGCATTGTGGTGGCAGGCGTAGGGGGCACGGGCGTCATCACCATTGGCTCGCTGTTGGGCATGGCCGCGCACCTGGAGGGCAAGGGCGTGATCACCCAAGATGCCGCAGGGTTGGCACAAAAAGGCGGTGCAACCTGGAGCCACATCCAGATTGCCAACAGTGCCAGCGCCATCCACACCACCAAGGTAGACATTGGCAAGGCCGATCTGGTGCTGGGTTGCGATGCGATCGTGGCGGCCAACCAAGCCACGCTGGCCGTCATGCAGGCCGGGCGCACGTTTGTGGCACTCAACAGCCACAGCACACCGACAGCGGCGCTGGTGCACAACCCAGACTGGCAGTCACCTGCCGCCCAATGCAGTACCGCATTGGCACAGGCGGTGGGTGGCCCAGAGCATGTGGGGGTGTTTGATGCGGACGAAGTGGCTGTGCAACTGCTGGGCGACAGCATCTATACCAACCCACTGATGCTGGGCTACGCCTGGCAAAAAGGGCGCATTCCCCTGTCGCGTGCCACCTTGCTGCGGGCGATGGAGCTCAATGGCGTGCAGGTGGCCAACAACCAGGCCGCGTTTGAGTGGGGCCGCCGCTGCGCGCACGACTGGGCACAGGTGCAGGCGCTCTACCGCACGGCACAAGTGATTCAGTTTGTGAAAAAACCAGGGCTGGTGGAACTGGTTACACAGCGCACCACGTTTTTGACGGGCTACCAAAACGCGGCCTATGCAGCGGAGTACCGGGCCTTTGTCGAGACAGTACAAGCCGCCGAAGGGCAACTGGGCAGCACGACCAAGCTGACCGAAGCCGTAGCGCGCTACCTGTTCAAGCTGATGGCCTACAAAGACGAGTATGAAGTGGCACGTCTGCACCTGGACCCGGCTTTCACCCAAAAGATTGCCGGCATGTTTGAGGGCGACTACAAACTGGTGCATCACCTGGCACCGCCGCTGACGGCGCGCAAGGATGCGCAGGGCCATCTGGTGAAGAAGGCCTATGCACCGCGCGTGCGCAGCATGTTCAAGCTGCTGGCTGGCCTGAAGGGCTTGCGGGGCGGCCTGTGGGATGTGTTTGGGCGCAACCCGGAGCGCCAGACCGAGCGCGCCTTGATTGCCGAATACCGTGCCTGTATCGAAGGCCTGCTGCCGCAGCTCAGTCGTGAAAGGCTGGATCTGGCGGTGCAGATCGCCCGCATCCCGGAAGACATTCGGGGGTACGGTCATGTCAAAGAGCGGCATTTGCAAGCGGCCCGCGCCAAATGGCAGGAGCTGATGCAGCAATGGCAAGCGGGGCCTGCCGACGCGCAGCACCGTGCGTAACCGCATGTGAGTCCGTGCATACACAGATTTTTGGATGCGCAAAAATCAATAAAGATAGCTGCTAGCGCTTGCTGCATAAGCGCTAGCAGCTAATTTCTTTTGAAGCGCATGGTGCGGCAAACACTGGCAGGTACTCAGGTTTAGCTGCGGCATATCACAAAGCACACGCATACAATGCTTCGTTGACTTGCGCTCAGCTATGCTGTAGCGCTTGCAGGCCGTGTGGCCTGTTCCTTTTTTTTGACCCATTCCAGCTTGGAGTTCGTCCGTGTTTATTTCCTCTGCTTTTGCCCAAACCGCGCCTGCAGCCGCTGCTGCTGAAGGCGGCATGATGTCCTCGCTCACCGGCATGCTGCCTTTGGTGCTGATGTTCGTGGTGCTGTACTTTGTGATGATCCGCCCCCAGATGAAGCGCCAAAAAGAACACCGCTCGATGGTGGAAGCACTGACCAAGGGTGACGATGTGGCGACTGCTGGCGGCATCTTGGGCCGTGTAGTGGATTTGGACGAGCAGTTCCTGTTCATCGAAATCGCTGCGGGCGTGAAGGTGCAAATTCAGCGCTCTGCCGTGGTGCAAGTGCTGCCCAAGGGCACCGTCAAATAAGACCAGACTTTCTTCTGGTTGAGCGGGCCGGTGGGCTTTCAAGGCATGCCGCGCCCTGTTTCTAGCGTGAGAGATAGAGCGCGATCATGAACCGATACCCGGTCTGGAAGTACGCGATCCTTGTGGTCGCGCTACTCATTGGGGTGATTTACACCCTGCCTAATTTCTTTGGTGAGGCACCTGCGGTGCAAGTGTCCTCGGCCAAATCCTCTGTCAAGGTGGACGAGGGCACATTGGCCCGCGTGGAGAGCGCGCTGCAAGCCGCTTCCCTGTCGCCGGACATTCTGAGCCTGGAGGGCAACTCGGTACGCGCGCGTTTCAACACGCCCGACGAGCAGCTCAAAGCCAAAGACGTGATTGAGCGTGCCTTGGTGGCTGACCCCACCGATCCTGCCTACATCGTGGCGTTGAACCTGGTGTCGCGCTCGCCCCAATGGCTGTCTGCGCTGGGTGCCCACCCCATGTACTTGGGTCTGGACTTGCGCGGCGGCGTGCACTTCATGCTGCAGGTCGACATGGACGCTGCGCTGACCAAGCGCGCCGATTCGCTGGCTGGCGATTTGCGCACCATGATGCGTGACAAGAACATTCGCCACGGCGGCATCAACCGTGATGGTCAGGTGATCGAGATTCGTCTGCGTGACGAAGCCGCCATGACCGCCGCACGCAACCTGATTGCCGACCAGTTCCCTGACTTGCAAGTGACGCAAGCGGGCACCGACACCGATGGCCGCTTGCGCGCATCGATCAAGCCCGAAGCCCTGCGCAAGGTGCAAGAGCAAGCCCTCAAGCAAAACATCACCACATTGCACAACCGGATCAACGAGCTGGGTGTGGCAGAGCCGGTGATTCAGCAGCAAGGTCTGGACCGCATCGTGGTGCAGTTGCCGGGTGTGCAAGATACCGCCAAGGCCAAGGATATTCTGGGCCGTACCGCCACGCTGGAGCTGCGCATGGTGGATGAAAGCTCGGAAGGCCGTGCTGCGGAAATGGGCACGGGCAATGTACCTTTCGGTTCCGAACGCTACCTGGACCGCAACGGCAACGCCGTGATCGTCAAGAAACAGGTCATCCTGACCGGTGAGAACCTGACCGATGCCCAGCCCGGCTTTGACAGCCAGACGCAGGAGCCGACGGTGAATCTGGTGCTGGATGCCAAGGGCGCACGCATCTTCAAGGACATCACCCGCGAAAACATCAACAAGCGCATGGCCATCATCTTGTTCGAAAAGGGCAAGGGTGAGGTGGTCACTGCGCCGGTGATCCGCTCTGAAATTGGCGGTGGCCGTGTGCAAATTTCTGGCCGCATGACCACGGTGGAAGCCAACGACACCTCGTTGCTGTTGCGCGCAGGCTCGCTGGCAGCGCCGATGGAAATCATCGAGGAATACACCATTGGCCCCAGCCTGGGTGCCGACAACATTGAGCGCGGTATTGACTCTGTGCTGTGGGGTTTCATCGTCATCGTCATCTTCATGTGCATCTACTACCACCTGTTCGGCGTGTTCTCGTCGATCGCGTTGGGGGTGAATGTGCTGCTGCTGATGGCGGTCTTGTCCATGCTGCAAGCCACGCTGACCTTGCCGGGTATCGCGGCGATGGCCTTGGCGATTGGTGTGGCAATTGACTCCAACGTGCTGATCAATGAGCGTATCCGTGAAGAGCTGCGAGCGGGCCTGTCGCCCCAGGCAGCCATTCATGCAGGCTATGACCGTGCCTGGGCAACGATCCTGGACTCGAACCTGACCACCCTGATCGTGGGGCTGGCGCTGCTGGCCTTTGGCTCGGGTGCCGTGCGCGGCTTTGCCGTGGTGCACTGTATTGGTATTGCGACCAGCATGTTCTCCGCCGTGTTCTTCTCGCGCGGTTTGGTGAACCTCTGGTACGGCCGCCAGAAAAAGCTCAAAAGCGTGGCAATTGGCACCATCTGGCGCCCCGACGGCACAGCCGTTGAAGAAGCGAAGTAAAGGAGGAAGACATGGAACTCTTCCGTATCCGCAAAGATATTCCGTTCATGAAGTACGCGTTGGTGCTCAACGCGATTTCCATCATCACTTTTGTGCTGGCCGTGTTCTTTCTGGTCACCAAGGGCTTGCACCTGTCGGTGGAGTTCACGGGTGGCACGGTCATGGAAGTGGCTTACAGCCAGCCTGCTGATCTGGAAAAGGTGCGTAAAACCATCCAGGACAAGGGCTACAGCGACGTAACGGTGCAAAACTTTGGTACGGCCCGCGATGTGATGATTCGCATGCCTGTGCAGCAAGGTGTCACCTCTGCGCAGCAAAGCGAGCAGGTGCTGCAAGCCCTGAAGGCCCAAGACCCTGAGGTGACGCTGCGCCGCACAGAATTTGTAGGCCCCTCGGTCGGTGAAGAGCTGGTGACCAATGGTTTGCTGGCGCTGGCCGTGGTGATGGCCGGCATCATCATCTATCTGGCATTTCGCTTCGAGTGGAAGTTCGGTGTAGCTGCTGCGTTTGCCAACTTCCACGACGTGGTCATCATCCTGGGCTTTTTTGCATTTTTCCAGTGGGAGTTCTCGCTGCCGGTGCTGGCCGGGGTGCTGGCCGTACTGGGCTACTCGGTGAACGAGTCGGTGGTGGTGTTTGACCGTATCCGCGAAACCTTCCGCAAACAGCGCAAGATGGATACCAAGACCGTCATCAACCACGCCATCACTTCCACGATGAGCCGCACGATCATTACCCACGCCTCGACAGAAGCGATGGTGCTGGCCATGTTCTTCTTTGGTGGACCCAGCTTGCATTACTTCTCGCTGGCGCTGACCATCGGTATCGTGTTTGGTATCTACTCGTCCATTTTCGTGGGCGCAGCCATTGTGATGTGGCTGGGTGTCAAACGTGAGGATTTGGTTAAGGCTTCGAACAAAACGGAGCATGACCCGAACGATCCGAACTCTGGCGCAGTGGTGTAACCCGCTGCTGCTATCAAAAAGGCACCTCACGGTGCCTTTTTTTATGGATGATGCCGATGTATCAGGCTTGCCCTGTACGCTGGTAGAGGCCTCCTGCCAGCCGTCCTACTAACCCTTCCAGCTCTAACTCCAGCAACTGCGCTTGCAAATCGGCAGCACTCCAGCCGGTGCGCTCGCTCAAAGTTTCTACATGCACGGGGTCATAGCCCATGGCTTGCAGCAGGGGGTGTTCTACCGAGTTCGAGGGTGCTTCACTGTTTGTTTTCTGAGCCTGGAGCGTGTAATCGCTGAACTCTTCGAGAATGTCTTGGGCTGACTCCACCAGCTTGGCACCTTGCCGGATGAGCGCGTGGCAACCACGCGCCTGCGGGCTGTGGATGGAGCCAGGAATGGCAAAAACTTCGCGCCCTTGTTCTGAAGCGGTACGCGCCGTAATCAAGGACCCAGAGGCCAAGGCAGCCTCCACCACCAGCGTGCCACGTGTGAGACCTGAAATGATGCGGTTGCGTTTGGGGAAGTTGCTGGCAATCGGCGGGGTGCCCAAGGGGAATTCGCTGATCACCACCCCTTGCTGCGCCAACCGATGGGCCAGTTGCTTGTGCGAGCGCGGATACACACGGTCTACGCCGGTGCCGATGACAGCCACTGTGGGCAATCCCGGGCTGCCCGCCGCCAAAGCACCTTCATGGGCCGCTGCGTCAATTCCCAGTGCCATGCCTGACACCACACTCCAGCCCTGGCCAGCAAGGTGCTGGGCGAATTGGAAGGCATTGTCAGCACCTTGTGGGGTGGGGTTGCGAGAGCCCACAATCGCCAAGCTGCGTTGCCAATCGAGCAACGCCGAGGCCGTTTCCAGCCAGCGCTGCGCGCCAATGGCATACAGCATGAGTGGCGGATCTGCGGTATGCAGCAAGCTCTCGGGATAGCGGGGATCGCCTAAGGTAATCAATGCATGAGCGAAATCGGGCGTGCCGGTATGTAGCCATTGCCAGGTGGTTTCCAAGGCATGGGCAAAGCCTTCGGGGGGATGGCGCAGCTGTGCGGCTTGCGCCAGGCTCACACAGGTTTGCAGCGCAGCGACGGAGGCATCAAAGATGGCAGGGGCCGATCCAAAGTGCGCCAACAAGCGCCGTGCTGCCGCATTGCCCACCCCTGGTGTCAGGGACAGGCGCAGCCAAGCCTGCAGTTCTGTGCGCTCCCAGGGGGCAGGGGTGGCGCGCATGGAGAGTTAGCGCGGGCTGCTCAAGCGGTCACCCACCTGCACGCCCCGTTGAATGTCCATGATCAGCACATAAGAGACGCGGTCAAAGCTGCGGAACACCATGGCCAGCCCGTTCTCTTCATCGGGCAACTGTACGGTGGGGCGCTGCGGGTCGGTTTTGTCCTTGATCGTCTGACCCTTGGTCATCAAGGACAGCACCATGCCTGGCACCATGCCGTCTTTGCGACCTTGGTTGATGGCAACGATTTGGTGCTGGGTGCCATAACGTACTGCCGTACTACCGTAAATCGAGACCACATAGGCCGTGACGTCTGTTTGCGGCGCGTGGGGTACGAAGTTGACGTATTGGCGGGGTGGTTCAGGAACCAGGCGGTCGCCGGGGTGCAATTCTTCCTTGGCCTTGGTGACCGTGATGGTGGCGGGCAAATACGCGGGATTGGGGTTGTCTGCGGTGGGTGCAACCGGGGTTTCTCCACGCTCCAGCGTGGCACGCCCCAAATATTGCGCTTCATAGCCCAGCACCTCGCGGGTGATGGGGTCATGAAGGGCCACGGCCTGGCGGAATAGTCGGTAATCACGCGAGGCGTTGGCTTCGCGCAGCAAGGGTGCTGTGGAGGGGCCGCGTACATAGGCACGGTCACCGGGCGCACGCAGCATGCGGTCATCATCGCCAGCAATAATGCGCGGGGCGTTGGCCAAGGTGTCGTTGTCCACCACCAAGGGTTCACTCAGAAACGCTTCAATGATGTGCATCTGCAAGGTGGGCAGAGCCAAATCCGACAGACTTTCACTGCGCACTTGTGGAGACAGCTTGACCGTGGGTGTGCCGCCGTTGCGGGCGGTGCTCAGGCGTGCAAACCCTCCGTTCTTTTCTAGGTACAGGACTTGGCCGGGGTAAATCAGGTGCGGGTTGGCAATCGCCTGCAGATTCATGCCCCAAAGTTCAGGCCAACGCCAGGGCTGGCGCAGGAACAACCCTGCAATGCGCCACAAGGTATCACCGCGCTGCACGGTATAGCTGTCCGGAGCGGTAGGGCTTAAGGCAGAAAGCGGCACGCCCTGCTGCGCCACTTGTTGGGCCGTGGCGCGTTGTACCTCGGTAATGGGGTAATTTTGGGCATGCGCGGTGTTGATAGCTCCGCACAGCAAGGCACCCATGGCCAAGGCACAAGTGGTGGCGTTTCCCTTCATGTTTTTCCCTCTCTGATACAGGCTTGGTGCGCTGTCTTGTGTCGATAAAACCCCGGTGATTCTGATTCCAAGGCCTTGATTGGGCAATGCGTATCAGCAACTTGCGCTGCGCCAATCGGTGAAAGTGGCGAAAATAGCGACATATTTCCGAAAATTTGCCATGGCCTTACTTCCTATTCTTTGCTTTCCCGACCCTCGCCTGCACAAGGTGGCCAAGCCTGTGGAACAGGTGGATGACCGCATTCGCAAGCAGATTGAGGACATGTTTGAGACCATGTATGACGCCCAAGGCATCGGTCTGGCAGCCACACAAGTGGACTTCCATGAGCGCCTGATCGTCATTGATGTGTCGCAAGATCGCGATCAAAAGCTGGTGCTGATCAACCCGGAAATCCTCTGGGCCAGCGAGGAAAAACAAGTGGGCGAAGAGGGTTGCCTGTCCGTGCCCGGCATTTATGACGGCGTGGAGCGCTCGACATCCGTCAAGGTCAAGGCGCTGGATGAAAACGGCAACAGCCGCGAAATTGATGCAGAAGGCCTGCTGGCCATCTGCATCCAGCATGAGATGGACCATCTGATGGGCAAGGTGTTTGTGGAGTACCTGTCTCCGCTGAAGCGCAACCGCATCAAGACCAAGATGGTCAAGATGCAAAAAGAGGCGGCACGCTAATGCTGCGCCGCCCCGTGCTTGCGGTATGGGGGCGCTGGGCAGCTATGGCTGCCGCGGGCATGGTGTTGACGGCCTGCATGGTGCCGCAGTGGCAAAAGCCTGGCACACCGGCATCGGCCATCCACGCAGGCATGGGCGAGCCGCATGCCAAAGTGCCGCTGCAAGGCGGTGGCGAGCGCTGGGTATACAGCCGCCAGCCAGCGGGCCAGCAGGTTTATCACATGGAGTTTGACGCGCAGCAGCGCTTGCAGAAGGTGGAGCAAGTGCTGGATGAAGCGCATTTCCAGCGCCTGCAACCCGGTCAAGACAACCGCGACAGCGTTTTTCGCTACTTTGGCAAGCCTGCGCTGGTAGAGGGTGTGGGCAACTTCAAAGGCGATATCTGGACCTACCGGATCCAGCAAAATGGCATAGATCGGCAAGCCCACGTTTTTATCGACCCACAAGGGGTGGTGCAGCGCATCATGTTTACCGATGAGGCGCGCAACGACGACGAGCAGCGCCATTGATGCGTAGGCGCTGCGCCACACGGCAACGCCTGGGCGCGTGCTGATTCACGCTGTCACTGCCCAGCCAAAGGCAGTTTTTCCCTCGGATGGAAACCATGAGAGTTATTTTTGCGGGCACGCCTGAATTTGCGCGTGTAGCCTTGGAACGCCTGCTCCAGGCAGGTTTTGAAGTACCGCTGGTGCTGACCCAGCCAGACCGCCCCGCAGGCCGCGGCATGAAGCTGCAAGCCTCCCCTGTCAAGCAATGCGCGTTGGAGCACGGCATCCGTGTCGAGCAGCCCTTGAGTCTGCGCCTGGATGGCAAATACCCCGAAGACGCTGCTGCTGCGCGCCAAGCGCTGCTGGATGCCAAGGCCGATGTGATGGTGGTGGCCGCCTATGGCTTGATCTTGCCGCAGTGGGTGCTGGATTTGCCCCCCAAGGGTTGCCTGAACATCCATGCCTCACTCTTGCCGCGCTGGCGCGGGGCTGCACCGATTCACCGGGCGATCGAGGCCGGCGATGCAGCAACGGGCGTCACCATCATGCAGATGGACATTGGCCTGGACACGGGCGATATGTGCCTGATCGAAAAGCTGCCGATTACCGATGTGGACACCACCGCCAGCCTGCACGACAAGCTGGCCGACCTGGGCGGCCGCATGATTGTGGAGGCGCTGGAGATGAGCGCCTGCGGCGGCTTGCCGCGCACGCCCCAGCCTGCTGAAGGTGTGACCTACGCCCACAAGATTGAAAAAGCAGAAAGCTGGATGGACTGGCAACTGAGCGCTGCCGAGTTGGATCGCCGTTTGCGTGCGTTCAACCCCTTCCCGGGCGGAGCCACGCAGTTGGGCGATGAAGTCATCAAGCTCTGGACCGCCACGCCAGAAACCTACGCAGGCAACGCCCAGCCCGGCACGGTCCTAGCGGCCGATGCCGAGGGTGTGCTGGTGGCCTGCGGCGAAGGTGCACTGCGTTTGACGCAGCTGCAGCGTGCTGGCGGCAAACGCTTGGCCGCAGCGGACTTTTTGCGCGGGTTTGCGCTGTCTGCCGGTGCCGTGCTGACATCGCCTGCGCAGGACTGAGGTATGAACGCTCGCGCTTTGCAGCGCCGTGCCTTGGGCATTGCGCAAGAACCTGCTTTTAAAGAAGGAATCCAGGCCCTGCTGGCGCCCATGCTGGGTGTGGGTGCTTGGGGGCTGGTAACCGGGGTGGCCATGGTCAAGGCGGGCATGTCGGTGCCACTGGCCATTTTCATGTCGCTCACGGTGTATGCCGGCAGTGCGCAGCTGGCCATCTTGCCGCTGATGATGGTGGGCGCCCCTCTGTGGGTGGTGTGGTTCACAGCAGCCTGCGTGAACTTGCGGTTTGTGATTTTGAGCAGCATGTGGCGCACCTACTTTGGCCATCTGCGTCTGCCGCACCGCATGACGCTGGGCTACTTCAGCGGCGACATCATTTTTGTCTCGTTCATGCAGCGCTTTCCCAGCGCAGAGAAAAAACCCGAGCAACTGCCGTTTTTCTGGGGTGCGGCCCTGGCCAACTGGCTGTTTTGGCAAGTGGCATCGATTGCGGGCATCTTGCTGGCCAACGTGATTCCGCTGGAATGGGGGCTGGGCTTTGCCGGGGTGCTGGCCTTGCTGGGCGTGCTGTACGCCATGCTCAAGGAAAAAGCCACCTGGGTGGCCTGTGTGGTGGCCAGTGGCGCCGCGATTGCCACGTTTGCCCTGCCGCTGAAGATGAATATTTTGGTGGCGATTGTGGCCGCTGTTGCCGTGGGCTTGCTGATGGAAGCTGCCGAGCAGCGCGCCGCGCGCTTGCGGCCGCAACCGGCCATCCGCCCGCCTGACCCCAGCAAGGGCGAAAAGCACCCGGTGCTGCCTTTGCCCGAGCGCGCCCACGATAAGGAGTCCTCATGAACGCAGACCTGTCCGGTATCTGGCCGTGGGTGGCCTGCATTGGGCTGGCCCTGGTGACGCTGATTACCCGCTCCTTCTTCATGATTCCCGAGCGTGAAGTCCCCATGCCTGAATGGTTCAAGCGCGGCCTCAAGTACGCCCCGCTGGCAGCGCTGGCGGCGGTGATCGCGCCCGAGGTAATGATGAGCAATGGCGCCTTGATCACCTCACTGGCTGATGCGCGACTGCCCGCTGCGCTGTGCGCCACTGTGTACTACTTCTGCCAGCGCGGGATTTTGGGCACCATCGTGGTGGGCATGGCCGTGTACCTGCCCTTGCACATTGGGCTGGGTTGGTAAAAAGCATAGCTGCTTGCGCTGGTTATTTCTGGATTTCAAATATAAAAGTATTTGAAGTGATTGTTTTTCAAGCGCTGGCAGCTATCTTTTTTGTGATCCGGCGGACTATTAGCGCACCGCCCGTTCGGCATAGCGCGTAAAGCGCAGGGCCGTGCCTTCTTCGGTAATGCGCCGCCAGACCGCGCGCTTGGCGAAAGGGCTCAGACTCAGCCATTGCTGCACCTCGGCAAAACTGCGGCCACAGCCTTTGCACAGGCTGTCCCCCTGGCTGGTGGAGCAAATGGCGATACAGGGCGTATCGGGCAGGGTGTCGTACCAGTGCAACCATGCTTGCCGGGCCGCTTCGGGCAATGTCTGCGCGGCGATGGTGGTGCTGCGCGCCACAATCATGCGGGCATAGACCTCTGCCAGCGCCATGGTCGGGGCGGCCAGGGCACCGCCCGCATCAGGCAAACTGCGCGTGCGCCAATGGTTGATGGCGGCTTCTAAATCGGTGATGTGGAGGTGGTCCATGCAGCCCCAAGCCTAAGGGCGTTGCCTGCCTGAAAAAGCGGAATCCGCAAAAAACCCAAGTCCATTGGTGCGCATCGGGCTGTAACTTGTGTTTAAATCGCAGCCTTCAAAGGGGAGTAGCTCCCCGTCTGGGTACGCGATTCAGCCATACCCCGGCGGATTGGCAAGTCGTCAATACGAAACCACGGTTTCCGGCTTGTCAGGTGAGGTTCGACATGAACCTTGCGGGCAAGACCTTTGGGCGACTGATTACAAGTGGTCACCCAAAGAA